>CABQCB010000050.1 GCA_902462475.1 uncultured Oscillibacter sp.
GATCCTGGCAAAGAAGGATTACCTGGCCAAGAAGTCCGTCTGGATCTTCGGCGGCGACGGCTGGGCTTACGACATCGGCTTCGGCGGCGTGGACCACGTCCTGGCCTCCGGCAACGATGTGAACATCTTCGTGTTCGATACCGAGGTCTACTCCAACACCGGCGGACAGGCTTCCAAGGCCTCCAACATCGGCCAGGTGGCGCAGTTCGCCGCGGCCGGCAAGGAGATCAAGAAGAAGTCCCTGGCGGAGATCGCCATGAGCTATGGCTACATCTATGTGGCTCAGGTGGCCATGGGCGCCAACCCCGCCCAGACCCTGAAGGCCATCAAGGAGGCCGAGGCTTATCCCGGTCCCTCCCTGGTCATCGGCTATGCTCCCTGCGAGATGCACTCCATCAAGGGCGGCATGATGAACTGCCAGAAGGAAATGAAGAAGGCCGTCGAGTGCGGTTACTGGAACCTGTTCCGGTTCAACCCCGCTGCCGAGGGCGCCAAGTTCACCCTGGATTCCAAGGAGCCCGCTGGTGGCTATCAGGAGTTCCTGATGAACGAGGCCCGTTACAGCCGTCTGACCCGCGAGTTCCCCGACCGCGCCAGCGAGCTGTTCGAGCGCAACGAGAAGGCCGCTATGGACCGCTATCAGCACCTGCTGAAGCTCAAGTCCATGTACGCCGACTGAGCCATCGTCTCATGATGAAAAAGCGCCGCGGATCATTCCGCGGCGCTTTTTTTGCCCTCCGGCGGGGGCGAAGTGGAGCGGTTCTCCTGTGGGCAGGGCGAAGCGGGAAAGACGTATCGCCGTTGGGGGAAGGCGGAGCCGTGCCCGCCGGCGGAGTAGCGGGGCTGTCCGCGAGGCCGGGGTCTGCCGCCTCTTCCGCCCGCAGGAGGCAAAAAAAAGAGGAAGCCTTTTGGCTTCCTCTTTTTCGTTGGCCGATCATTTTTTGGCGGCGTTCTCCTTTTCCAGCCGCAGCCGCAGCTGCTCCGCCGTCATGGCGTAGCCTGCCTGGGCATGGGGGAAGGAGGGCTTTTCCTCCGGCAGGGTCTGGCCCCGCCGGGCGTAGATGGCCTGGACCACCGTCTCCAGCAGACGGGGGTTTTTCACCAGCAGGGGGCCGGTGAGCTCGGAGGCAAATACGTTGCCCTTGTGATAGCCCTCGGCGCCGCCCTGGGACTCGTTGCCAAAGCCCATGGTGCACGCGGTGAGAAGCGGGGTCTCCACGCCGCGGATCAGGGCGCACTTGTTCATAAAGCCCACGATGACCTGGTCAAAAAGATCCGTGGGACCGAACACATCGCCTACGATGCGCTGGGCCTGACGCTGGACCGTGAACTCCGCGAGGCCCAGACCCGCCTGTTCGGTGCCGTCGGCGGCGGTGATGGACTTGCCCAGAAGCTCCATGGCCGTGCCCGCAAAGAGCATGGGCAGGTCTTCTGCGGCTCCCTTGCACAGGGCGTCGCCCCAGGGACGCAGCTGCTCCAGGGCGAAGTCCGCGGCGCGCTCGGTGCCTGCGCCCAGGAACAAAAAGTCGTAGTCCGTGAGAGAGGCCGGGGTTTCGCCGGGACGCAGGGCGTCCACGGTCACCGTGCAGCCCAGGGCCTCCAGATACCGGCGCAGCACGGAGAGGTTGGCATAGCTGCCGTACAGACTCATCAGGTCCGGATAGATGTGCAGGATCTTCACTTCCATGCTCACGCCTCCTTTTTCACACACGGCAGGTCCAGCAGCTTGTCCCGGTCGGAGAAGCAGGTCACCACGAACAGCTCCTCGCTGCCCTGGGCGGCCAGGTCCTCCGCGGCCTTGCGGATGTCCGGCTCCACGGTGAGCTTTTCCGGGGCGATGGCGGTGAAGGAGAAGCGCTCGGCAAGGTCGGCGCAGTAGCGGCCGGAGAGGACCACCCGCTGCACGGACTCACAGGCCAAACGGTCGAAGTCGATGTCCCACAGCCAGCTGGTCTCGCTGGTGAAGTACTTGCGGCTCACCGCGTCCACGATCACCAGCACGGAGCAGGGCGTCCTGGCGGCAGCGATGTAGCGCAGGTTCGTGTCGTAGGCAATGGAGTTTTCGTGCTTGCTGGTCAGCAGCACGCCCCGGTGGGCGCCCAGGGTGAACTTCTGCATCCGGCCGTTGCGCAGGATGTAGTTGTTGATGACGCCGGCGGCGGTGTCGGCGGCGATGCCCACCTCCCGGCAGGCGGCGTAGGCGGCCAGGATGTTGTAGACGTTGTAGATGCTGCGGAAAGCCAGCTGGATGGTGATGGAGCCGTCGATGGTCAGCCGGCCGGTGTCCAGATCCAGGGCGGTGGCGGTGTAGTCGGTGGCGGGCTTATGGTGGCCGCAGCCGGTGCACCGGTAGGCGCCGATGTGGTTATAGTGGACGTAGTCATACTCCATGGGCGCGTGGCACACCGGGCAGTAGGCCCCGTCGTGGTAGACGCCGGTGGGGGCGTCCGTGGAGATGGAGCAGCGGTCCAGACCGAACCACTTCACCTTCTCCTGGCCCTGGGCAAAGCAGCTGGAAAGGGGATCGTCAGCGTTGAGGATCAGCTCCGTGTCCGGGTGCATGGCGGGCTTCAATGCCTCATACACCCACTCGGGATGGCCATTGCGGGTCAGCTGGTCCCGGTAGAGGTTGGTGACCACGAAATGGGTGGGGTGGAAATAGCGGAAGCTGTGGGCGGCATAGCGCTCGTCGGACTCGATGAGCAGCACGTCCGCCTTCACCCGGCCGGAGAGGGTGGCATGGGTGAGGATGGTGGTGGTGACGCCCTCGATCTGGTTGGAGCCCTCCTGGTTGTAGACCACGGTCTTGCCGCCGGCGCGCAAAATGGCGGCGATCATCTCCACGGTGGAGGTCTTTCCGTTGCTGCCGGTGACGGCCACGATGTAGCCGGGCAGCTGCACCCGGCGCAGGATGTCCGGGCAGATCTTCAGGGCGTACTTGCCGGGCAGGGAGCTGCCCTTGCCGATGAGGGAGCCTACCGCGTGACCCAGCTTGCACACCAGGATGGCCAGAAGCAGCCTCATTCCTCGCTCATCTCCTTTTCGGGGAAGTCGCGGAACTCAGCGATGGCCCGGACGGGGGCGCCGTCGGCCCCGGCGTACTTGATGGGCAGGGCGAAGAACATGACGTCCGTCCGGCCCAGGAGCTTTTTCAGGCACAGGTTCTCCACGATCACAAGACCGCCGCCCAGCAGCACATGGTGGGCCGGATACACGCCGGAGGACAGGGGGTCCACGCTGATGGCGTCGGTGCCCACGCCCTTGAGGCCGCAGGAGACCAGATACCGGGCGGCCTCTTCATCCAGCACGGGGAACTCCTCGGACAAGAAGGCCTCCGTGCCCCACTTCTTCTCCCAGCCGGTGTAGAGCAGGGCGTATTCCGCGCAGCGAAGATACCCGTTCTGGGAGCGGAGGAAGTCGGCGGTGATGCAGGAGCCGGGGGCAAAGTGGCTCACGTCGATGACGGCGGCCCGCCCGCAGAACTGGGAGGGGGGCAGCTGGTCCAGTCCGCAGCCGTCGGGCAGGATGTGGCGAGGGGCGTCCATGTGGGTGCCCGTGTGGGAGCCGATCTGCAAAAGGGTCTCCCGGGCGCCGTCGTGGGTGAGGGTACGGGTGGAGGAAAAGGCGGGGCGGGGGGTGCCGGGATAGACGAAGGTCTCCGGCGAGATGGTGTGAGTCAGGTCGATAATCATGGGCAATCCTTCCTATTGATTAGTATCGGTCTTGGCGTGTTCCAGATAGATCATCAGGGCGGTCAGGTCCGCCGGGGAGACACCGCTGATCCGGGAGGCCTGTCCCAGATCCAGCGGCTGCACGGCGGAGAGCTTTTCCCGGGCCTCCAGGCGTAAGCCCTGGATGGCGCTGTAATCCAGCCCGGGGGGAAGCTTGCGGGATTCCATTTTCTGAAAATCCTCCACCTGCTTTTGCTGGCGGCGGATGTAGCCTTCGTATTTCACGCTGATCTCCACCTGCTCGGCCACGTCCGCCGGCAGGTCCGGCCGGCCCGGGTCAAAGGGGGAGAGGTCCTCATAGTGCAGCTGGGGCCTGCGCAGCAGGGACAAAAGGGAGGCCCCGTCGCCCACGTCCGCGGTGCCCTTTTGGGCCAGCAGGGCGGAAAGGGCCGGGGAAGGCGCCACGCCCGTGTGGGTCAGGCGGCGGATCTCCGCCTCCACGGCGCGGCGCTTTTCCTCCACCTGGGCCAGCTGCTCGTCGGACACCAATCCGATCTCCCAGCCCCGGCGGGCAAGGCGCAGATCGGCGTTGTCCTGGCGCAGCACCAGGCGGTATTCGCTGCGGGAGGTCATGATGCGGTAGGGCTCACCCGTGCCCTTGGTCACCAGATCGTCGATGAGGGTGCCGATGTAGCTCTCCGACCGGGAGAGCAGGAACGGAGAGAGGCCCCGGAGCTTCCGGGCGGCGTTGACGCCGGCCACGAAGCCCTGCACGGCGGCCTCCTCGTAGCCGGAGGAGCCGTTGAACTGTCCGGCGCCGTAGAGGCCGGGCACGGCCTTCACCTCCAGCGTGGGGGCCAGGGCCAAGGGATCGATGCAGTCGTATTCGATGGCGTAGGCGGGGCGGGTCATGACGGCCCGGCGCAGCCCCGGTACGCTGTGGAGCATTTGTACCTGGATCTCCTCCGGCATGGAGGAGGAAAAGCCCTGGATGTAAAGCTCCTCCGTGTCCAGCCCCATGGGCTCCACAAAGAGCTGGTGGCGCTGCTTGTCCGGAAAGCGGACGATCTTCGTCTCGAAGGAGGGGCAGTACCGGGGCCCCACGCCCTCGATGAGGCCGGAGTACATGGGGGCCTTGTCCAGGTTCTCCTGGACGATGCGCTTGGTCTCTTCCGTGGTCCAGGTGAGATAGCACACGGCCTTGTTTTCCGGCGCGGCCGTGGTGGAATAGGAAAACGGAACGGGCAGCTCGTCGCCCGGCTGGAGCTCCATCTCGTCAAAGTCCACCGTGGCGGCATGGACCCGGGGGGGCGTGCCGGTCTTGAACCGGCGCAGGGGCAGTCCCAGGCGCTCCAGAGCGCCGGTCAGGCGGAGGGCGGCGTGCATGCCGTCAGGGCCCGAGGACTCCACGCACTCGCCGATGATGGTGCGGCCGGAGAGGTAGGTGCCCGTGGCCAGGATGACGGCCTTTACGGAAAACACCGCCCCCGTGGACAGCACCACGGCGCTCACGGCGCCGTTTTCCGTGCGGATGTCCACCACCTCGCCCTGACGGACGGTCAGGTGGGGCGTGGTCTCCAGCACGTGCTTCATGTACGCCTGGTACTTCCGCCGGTCTGCCTGGGCCCGGAGGCTCCACACAGCGGGGCCCTTGCCCTTGTTCAAAAGCCGGTACTGGATGCAGCACGCGTCTGCGGCCCGGGCCATCTCGCCGCCCAGGGCGTCCAGCTCCCGGACCAGATGGCCCTTGCCGGTGCCGCCGATGGCCGGGTTGCAGGGCATGTTGCCCACGGCATCCAGGTTGATGGTGAGAATCACGGTCTCAAGGCCCAGCCGGGCGGCCGCCAGGGCCGCCTCAATGCCGGCGTGACCGGCGCCGATGACGGCAATATCAAATTGTCCCGCGGGAAATTCGCTCATACAAACCTCACTGCGCCCCGGTGTGCAGCGTCAGCACCGCTACCTCCGGCCGGTTGAACAGGCGGAAGGAGGGCCCGGAGTTGCCAAGACCCCGGGTGACGAACAGCGTGGCGCCGTTTTCGTAGTAAAGCCCCGCCGTGTAGGAGGGGAAGAGTTTGAGATCATGGGAGATGAGCCCGTCGGTAAAGGGCAGGCGGATGATGCCGCCGTGGGCATGGCCGGAGACCACCAGATCCGCCCCCAGCAGGCTGTACTGCCCGGCGAAGCGGCCGTTGCGGTGGGCCAGCAGGATCCAGAAGGGGTCGCCCCACTTCTGGGCGATCTCGGCGGCCAGGGCCTCGGGGGACTTCTGGTCGGCGTACCCGTTGGGGTCGTCGATGCCGGCCAGCACGATGGTGTCCCCGGACCGCTCCAGAGTCACCGCCTGGTTGGAAAGGACGGTGACGCCGTGGTCGGACAGGGTCTTTTTCAAAGCGGGCACGTCTCCCAAGGCCCACTCGTGGTTGCCGGTGACATAGTAGGTGGGAGCAATGGCGCTGAGGCCTGCGGCGATGGACGCGGCGTACCCCTCCGGCTGTGGGCGGTACTGGTCTATGAGGTCGCCCACCACGAAGATGTATTCCGGCGATTGCTCCGCCACCGTCTCCAGCAGGGTCTCGTTGTCCCGGCCGAACTGAGCCGAGTGCAGGTCGCTGAGCACCACGATCCGGCAGCCGTCAAACCCCGGGGGAAGGGTGGGGAAAGCGGGGTCGAAGTGCGACACCACTAGGGAGGTGTTGTTCCACCAAAGAAAAACGGCCACAAGAATGACCGCCATGAACAGCCGTGCCGCCCGGAAGGAGCGGCGCAGTCGTCTTTTTTTTGCCATAGATGCGGCCTCCTCAGCCGCCAATGTAAAAAACACAGGAAATGTGTGAAAAGTGCTTGAAACATGGCCCGAGCCATGTATGGAACATTATAACATAAGAGAGATTGCCGTGGCGAGAGAAAAAATAGACAAAGAAGTGCATCAAACAGCGGAAAAATCCCGTGGAGTGGGCGATTGGCCGGGCGGCGGCGCCGTTGTCCGGCGGAAGGGGCAGCGGCGCCCCAGAGTGGAGTATGGCAAATCTGCATAAAATTATGTTAATAATTTGTGAAATAAGGAGAAAAACACTTGCGCTGCAAAAAAAACGTGCTATACTGTAAACAGAACAACGAGAAAGGAGGAATGACTATGATGCAGTGGAACCGTGCGTTTGACGACGTGGACGATCTGATCTTTATGGATTGTGACTGGAACAAGAGCGATCGATAAAAAGCAAATCGGGAAGGAACCACGCCGGGAAAGGGCGTGGGCTTTTTTCTTATTGGGACCATTCCGCAGGGACGCAGCACGGCTGACAGGCCGCCGCCCCGGCGGAGCAGCGTCTGCCGCCTGGGGTGGCAGGCGATTTTTCTTTTTTATGGTACAAAATATGGAAAAATCCGTGGATTTTTTCCATTTATCATGATAGGATGAAAGCAGAGAAAGAACGGGCCGGAGGGAGCGGCCCGGTGTGGGGAGGCGTGTGTGATGCGGATGAGAAAGATCGTGATCCTTTGTTGGATGCTGGCGGCGGTGTGGACCTTTGCCGCCGGCTGTTCCGACCGGGCCGAGGCCCCCGAGGAGGAGCAGGGGGAGCTGTCCGCCGCCCGCACCCAGGAGGAGGCCCGGGCCCTGACGGAGGAGGAGGTCCTCTCGGCCTATGACCGGGCGGTGACGGTGTGCGGCTGGTTCCAGCTTTCCACGCTGCCCTGCGGCCAGGAGGGACTGAATGTGGACGGAAACATCTACTACCCGGTCCGCTCCGACGGGCTGGAGACGCTGGAGGATCTGCAGATCTACCTGCGGGGCAGCTTTTCCCAGGAGGTGGCGGAGCAGCTTTTGAGCACCGGCGGCGAAGCGCCGCTGTACCGGGACATTGACGGGGCGCTGTATGTGCGGCCAACGTCCAGATCCCGCAATCCCCTGCGGGGCAACGTGGAGCTGCGGGTGGAGCAGACCGGCGACACGGCCTATACGGTCAACGCGGCGGTGGAGCTGCTGGACGAGGACAAGGCGGTCTCCGGGGTGGAGTACTGGTCGTTCCCCTATGAGCTGGTGGACGAGCGGTGGGTGTTCACCCAGTTCCAGCTGGTGTATTGAGCCGCAGCCTGCGAAAAAAATTTTTCTGCGCCGTCCCGGAGGGTGTCTTTCCGGGGCGGCCTTTTTTGTTTGAAACAAAGCGGGCAAAATTCGCGCAAACCGGAGAAAACAGGGAAAATTCCGGCAAAAAAGTATCTGTCGAAAAAAACATCCGTAAAAGCCAAAGAAAAGATTTACAGCGTTTGCGTAAAAAATTGCCAAACAATTACTTGAAAAAACAGCCATGTGTGTTAAAATGATAGAACACTGCAAAACACAAAGCGATAAGGAGAGGAAGAAGCATGGATAACCTGTTCTGGATTGGCTTCATCGGCGCGGCCCTGGCCCTGGCCTTTGCGTGGATACAGCGGGGCAAGGTCATGTCTTACTCCGAGGGTACGGAAAAGATGCAGAAGATCGCCGCATCCATCCGCGAGGGCGCCAACGCCTACCTCAAGCACCAGTACACCACGGTGGCGAAGGTGTTTGTGGTGGTGTTTGTGATCTTGCTGATCATCGCCTTCGCCTCCGGCGGAAAGATGCTCTCCAAGTTCACGCCCTTCGCATTTTTGACCGGCGGCATCTGGTCCATGCTGGCGGGCTTCATCGGCATGAAGATCGCCACCAATTCCAACGCCCGCACTGCCCAGGCGGCCTCTGAGAGCCTGAACAAGGGATTGCGGGTGGCCTTCTCCTCCGGCTCCGTCATGGGCTTTACCGTGGTGGGCCTTGGCATGCTGGATATTTCCATCTGGTTCTTCCTGCTGCGCTATGCCTTCGGCATGGACGATCCCGTGGCCCTGGGCAACGTGATGGTCATGAACGGCATGGGCGCCAGCTTCATGGCGCTGTTCGCCCGTGTGGGCGGCGGCATCTACACCAAGGCCGCCGACGTGGGCGCGGACCTGGTGGGCAAGGTGGAGGCCGGCATCCCTGAGGATGACCCCCGCAACCCCGCCACCATCGCCGACAACGTGGGCGACAACGTGGGCGACGTGGCCGGCATGGGCGCCGACCTCTATGAGTCCTATGTGGGCTCCATCCTCGCTACCTTCGCTCTGGGCGCCGTGGGCGGCTACGGCTGGGGCGGACTGCTGCTGCCCGTGGCCCTGGCTGTCACCGGCATCATCTGCTCCATCATCGGCTCTTTCCTGGTCAAGACCAAGGAGGACGCCACCCAGGAGTCCCTGCTCAAGAGCCTGCGCACCGGCACCTACACCGCCGCTATCCTGGCGGCCATCGTGGCGGCACCTTTGACCTATGTGATCCTGGACGGACACATGGGCGTGTATGTGGCCATCCTCTGCGGCCTCATCGGCGGCTGCGCCATCGGCTACTTCACCGAGTACTACACCTCCGATACCTATAAGCCCACCCAGGAGCTGGCGGCGGCCTCCGAGACCGGCTCCGCCACCATCATCATCGGCGGCATCTCCCTGGGCCTCAAATCCACCATGACCTCCATCCTCATCGTGGCGGCGGCCGTGCTGGTGAGCTACTTCGCCGCCGGCGGCTCCACCGTCATCGTGGACGGCTCCGGCGCCTTTACCGAGGCGTTCAACCAGGGCCTCTACGGCATCGGTATCGCCGGCGTGGGCATGCTGTCCACCCTGGGCATCACCCTGGCCACTGACGCTTACGGCCCCGTGGCCGACAACGCCGGCGGCATCGCCGAAATGAGCGGCCTGCCCGAGACCGTCCGCACCCGCACCGACGCCCTGGACTCCCTGGGCAACACCACCGCCGCCACCGGCAAGGGCTTTGCCATCGGCTCTGCCTCCCTGACCGCCCTGGCGCTGCTGGTCTCCTACGTCAACATCGTCCAGGAAAACACCACCGAGACCCTGAACTTCACCCTGACCAGCCCCACGGTGCTGGTGGGCATGTTCATCGGCGCCA
>CABQCB010000051.1 GCA_902462475.1 uncultured Oscillibacter sp.
GTATTCATAGCATCCCGTCCTTTTTCCGCTCCATAGTCATGTTCCATCTCTATGTGAGCAGTACGTTTCCTATGACGGCCCGTCTATTCTTCTGTGCAAAATATATAAAAACAAGAAAAATAATCAAGGCTTGGTTGGATGAAATTTGCATTTACAGAAATGATTTAGTATGGTAAACTGCTAATGTATTAAACGAGCGGCAACGCCGCAGACAATGGAGGATTGGATATGAAAAAGTGGATGGCGATGCTGCTGGCAGCAACGATGGTATTCTCCCTGACGGCTTGCGGCAGCAAAGAAGGAACCGAAGGAACTGAAGAAACCATGACCTATGCGGTGGAGGCCGGCAGCGCCGGTGAGGCTGTGGCAGAGGAAAAGGGCTTTACCTATAACTCCGTCGCTTCTCAGGCGGATGCGCTGATGGAGGTAGCTGCGGGTACCTCTGATGCAGCCATCATCGATTTGCTGATGGCCGGTGCCATGATCGGCGAGGGTACCAGCTATCCTGACCTGACCTATACCGATGAGCTGACCACCGAGGAATACGGCGTTGGCTGCCGCAAGGGCTCTGATCTGGCTGCATACATCAATAACGTGTTTGCCGAGAGCTATGCCAACGGCACCATGCAGGAGATCGCCACCACCTACGGTGTTCAGGAGGCACTGCTGGAGCAGGGCGATGTTCAGGAGTGGCAGGCTGATCCGGACGGTGATGTAGCTTACATTCAGGAAAAGGGCACGCTGATTGTGGGCATTACCAACTACGCCCCCATGGACTACAAGGATGAAAGCGGCGAGTGGATCGGCTTTGATGCCGACATGGCCAAGCTGACGGCCCAGGAGCTGGGCGTGGAGGTCCAGTTTGTGGAGATCGACTGGGACAACAAGATCATGGAGCTGGATTCCAAGAACATCGACGTGGTCTGGAACGGCATGACGCTCACCGGCGAGGTCACCGAGTCCATGGAGTGCACCAACCCCTACTGCAATAATGCGCAGGTTGTGGTTGTGCCCGCCGCCTGATTCATGTATAATAGACAAAGGCAGAGAGCTTGCTCTCTGCCTTTGAGCGACTAGAAATCGATTTGATAATGACAGGGTGAGGATTTTGCCATGCTGATGAATGTAACGCTGACACTGCTCAATGGATTGGGCACTACGATCGAGATATTCTTTCTCACGCTGCTGTTCTCCATTCCCTTGGGGCTGGTGGTGGCGTTCGGCTCCATGAGCCGGCTGACACTTCTGCGGTGGCTATGCAACACGCTGGTCTGGATCGTGCGGGGCACGCCGCTGATGCTGCAGCTGATCGCTTTTATGTACATACCGGGCATCCTGGGCCATAATTTCTGGCCCAGCGGAGACGCGGGGCGCATGATGGCCACGGTGGTGGCCTTCTCCATCAACTACGCCTGCTACTTCTCCGTGATCTACCGGGGCGGCATTCAGGGCGTACCGGTTGGCCAGCGGGAGGCCGGCGAGGTACTGGGCATGACGAAAAAGCAGATCTTCTTCAAGGTCACGCTGCTGCAGATGATCAAGCGCATCGTTCCGCCCATGTCCAACGAGATCATCACCTTGGTGAAGGATACTTCTCTGGCCCGGGTGATCGCCGTCTATGAGCTGACCTTCACCGGCTATTCCTATATGAAGAGCAGCGGCTTGGTGTGGCCCCTTTTCTATACGGGCGTGTTCTATCTCCTGTTTGTAGGCGTGCTCACGCTTCTTTTCAACTATATCGAACGCAAACTCAACTATTTTCGGTAAGGAGGTGCCGAGATGTCTATTTTGGAAGTACGCAATATTGAAAAGCACTTCGGCGCCACCCAGGTGCTCAAAGACATCAGCTTTACGCTGGAAGAGGGACAGGCTATCTCCATCATCGGTTCCTCCGGCAGCGGCAAGACCACGCTTTTGCGGTGCCTGAATTTCCTGGAGAAGCCGGACAGCGGCACGATCTCGGTCCGCGGTGAGACGCTCTTTGATGCCGATGATCCCAAGACCCAGCAGGAGAGCCAGATCCGGCAAAAGCGGCTGCACTTCGGATTGGTGTTTCAAAACTTCAACCTCTTCCCCCAGTACACGGCTTTGCAGAACGTGACGCTGGCCCGGGAACTGCTGGCCAAGGAGCACGGCGGCGAGAGCCGGGAGGCCATCGAGAAGGCCGGCCTGGAGCTGCTGGACCAGATGGGACTGGCGGACCGGGCCGGACATTACCCCCATCAGCTCTCCGGCGGACAGCAGCAGCGGGTGGCTATTGCCCGGGCGCTGGCGCTGCATCCGGATATCCTCTGCTTTGACGAGCCTACCTCAGCGCTGGACCCGGAGCTGACCGGCGAGGTGCTGCGGGTCATCCGCTCCCTGGCGGAGCAGAAGACCACCATGATCATCGTGACCCATGAGATGGCCTTTGCACGGGATGTGGCAGATCAGGTGATCTTCATGGACGGCGGCGTCATCGTGGAGCAGGGCGACGCCCGGCAGGTGATCGATCACCCCAGAGAGGAGCGCACCCGCCAGTTCCTGGCCCATTATACAGAATCCTGAAAAAAGGAAGCGGACACTTGGTCCGCTTCCTTTTTTGTGTGTTCAGGCCCGCTTCCGGGGGATCAGCAGCAGCGTATCCCGGGGAAGGTCCTCTTCCGTCTCCAGCTGGTTTGCGCTGAGAATGGTGGAGATGGTGGTGTTGTACCGTTTGGCCAGGTCCCAGGGGCTCTCCTGCTGTCCCAGCTGGCGCAGCACCAGAGACGGTGCGCCGGAGAGGTCCTTGGGGGAATCCGTATCCACCCGCACAGCAGAGATGCAGACCTTTTTGGCCTGGGCTGCCGCTTCTATCTGGAAATCCACAGGGAAACGCACCTCGATCCCGCGTTCGGTAAGGGTACCCTGGGGCTCTTCGGCACAGGAGGCTCTGGCAAATACCCGGCAGTCTGCAGGCAGATCGGTCTGACAGGACACTTCCACACCGCGTTCAGCCATCAGCGGCGTGCCGCCCTCATCCAGATACAGAGCCCGTACAAATGCCACGGTACGCAGAACGGTCCCGCCCCCTTCCCGGCTTACGGTTACCGTGCCGCAGTCGGCCTGCACAGAGAGAATGTCCTCTGCCACCACGCCGATCTCCAGCGATTCCCGGACATTCTGGCGGCGGTGAGTAGACTCCCAGTAGGTCACAAGGGACATGGGAGAGGCGTCATAGGTGAGCTCGTAGGCGGTGGAGTACAGATCCCGCAGCAAGGTCAGCTCTTCCTCTCTGCGCACCAGTGCCGTAGCATGCAGGTAAAGCGTTACGGCCAGCTGTCGCCCTTCCGGATCGCCTCCGTCGATCTGCAGGTCAGCGCCGGTCAGCTGCAGGCGGACCGTGGCGGAGGAGCCCTCCTGGGCACCCTCTACTTCCATGATCTGAGAGAACGGAAGCTCTCCGGCTGTGGAGCAATACTGCCCCTGCGCCGTGCGATAGAGCAGGCAGATGCGGAACACGCCCTTGAAAAGGAGCTTGCTGCCTACCAGCTTGGTCTCGGTCACGCAGCCGCGCACCTGAGAGGAGAGGATCTCAGAGGCCCCCTCCCGCCCCGGAGACAGATTCATTTCCTCGGAAAACGTGAAGTCTTTTTCTGCCACGTGGGTCAAAAGTGTTGCCCGCTGCCGCTCCCGGCGCTTTTCCACGCACAGCTCCGGGGCAGTCTCCACGTCGGGACATACCCGCAGCGCGGTCCGCTGGTAGGTCGTTATCCGCGCCACCAGCTTGCAGTGGGTAAAGACTTTCCGCGGATTGAGCATCCGGCTCTCCAGCATCTCCGGCTCTACCTCCGCCGTGAGGTAAGCACACTCCGGCAGCGATTCGCTCTCTGCCGTAAAGGGAATGGCGAATTCCAGGGACCGGATCCCGCCCTCCCCTTCCGGCGTATACAGGACCGTTACACGCACGGTCCCGGACAGGGTGGCTTTTCCGTCCCGAAAATCCCGGCCGTGAAGAAAGACCATCCCTTCCGTATCAATGATGCGGGCCATGTCCGGGCAGTAGTCCGGTACGATCGTCTCGGCAGTTTCCTCCGCCGTCAGCGTGGTTTCCGTCCCTGCTTCGTATGTATCAAAGCTTTGTTTTTTTAATTCCAGTTCCATGTCGCGTCCATCCTTTCCCGGCCGTTCACACTGAGATGTTGCTCCAGTGTATGCACGCCGGGACGCGCTTATGCGCCTACGTGGAAGATCCGGCGCAGGATGCCCCGCAGTGCCTTGGGGGATTTCCATACCACGATATTCATCTCTTTGCCTCCTTCCCTATCTGCGGCAGCAGGCGCAGCCGCAGGCGATCAGCAGCATGGCCACCAAAAACAGCAGCGCGCCTACCGGAAAGATCGCGGCGATCAGGATCCCCGCGCCCAGCGCCACGGCAAAAATACCCAACAGATGGCAGCCGCCTCTGCGAAACATATCACCCGCCCCCTCTCTGCTACCAGTATAGCGTCGGCGGTTGTCCCCCGTGCAGGAATACCAAAAGAGAAAAAAGGACCGTGCCATTTCCCCGGCACGGTCCTTGTATTATTTTTTCCGTTCCTGCCACGCCCGCAGAGGCTTGAGCTCTTCATAGAGCCGCACGTAGCTTGCGTGCCGGCTTGGCTGGATCTTGCCGCTGCGCAGTGCGTCCAGCACAGCACAGCCGGCTTCCTTGGTATGGCTGCATCCCACAAAACGGCATTGGCCCAGATAGGGCTCAAATTCCCGGAAGGTCTCAGGGAGGTGTTCCTTCAGCTCCAGGTTCAGCTCGTCTGTCTCAAAGGAGGAAAAGCCCGGAGAGTCCACCACGTCCGCCCCGCAGGAGAGATGGTAAAGCTCCACGTGCCGGGTAGTGTGGCGTCCGCGGCCCAAGGCGTCGCTGACTTCCCCCACCTGCAGATGAAACTGGGGCTCCAATGCATTGAGAATGCTGGATTTTCCTACGCCAGAGTTTCCTGTAAAGGCGGAGAGCTTTCCACTGATTGCCTCCCGCAGACGGTCCAGCCCCTCCCCGGTCTCCGCGCTGAGGCGGAGCGTGGGAATGCCGGAGGCGGTATAGGTGCGGTACAGCTCCTCCGCCGGGTCCAGGTCGCACTTGTTGAGGACCACCAGCACGTCGCAGTGCTTTAAGGCGGCGATGGCAGTTACCCGGTCGATGAGGAACGGGTCAGTGCGGGGAATGGCGCCGGAGCCGATGATGACCAACTGATCGATGTTGGCCACCGCCGGACGGGTAAAGGCGTTGCGCCGCGGAAGGATTTCCTCCACAAAGCCTTCGCCGCTGCCCAACTCCCGGACTTCCACCCAGTCCCCCACCAGGGGGGACTGGCCTGTTTTGCGGAACTTTCCCCGGGCACGGCAGGTGAGCACCTCCGTGCCGGTATTGACATAGTAAAAGCCGCTGAGGGCTTTTTGAATCCGTCCTCTTGCCATATCAGTCAAACTGCACGTCCTGTGCCTGTTCCAGATCCTCTTCCCCGTCAATGTAGACCTGGACATGCTGGATGCCGGAGCCGGTCAGAGAAACGCTGATGCTTCCCTTGGCGCAGGAAACATGGTTATTGTACTGCTCTTCCCCGTCCACGGTGACCCACACGTCTACGCTCTCGCGGCCGTCCTGGGGCAGCATGACGGAAATGGTGCGGGATTGGCTGGGGGCGAGGCCGGAACTGACCTTGAACTTGATGGTATCGCCCTCGGTGGCCTCGGTGCCGGACTCAATGCTCTGCCACAGGATCTCTCCTGCGGGCTTGTCGCTGTCCACGATCTCGATATCGGCGTCCGTACAGGTGAGCTTCCAGGTAGTCTTGAGCTGATCACGCACCGTGTCGATATTTTGTCCCACGAACAGGGGCACCGGGAACTGCTCCAGCTCCGGCCCCTTGCTCACATAGACCTTGATGGTGTCGCCTTTTTTCAGCGTGGCACCCTCGGCAGGCTCCGTTCGGATGACATAGCCGCTGGAGATCTCATCAGAGAACTCCTGGTACTCCACGGAGGCGTCGATGATCAGATCCAGGTCATTTTCCCGGCTGAGGGTTTTGAGCGTCAGAATGGCGGTCTGAGCCTCCTGATTTACCACGTCTACCATCTCACCGGTGTTCTCCCCCAGGCTGACGGTGACTTCGATCTTCAGGTTGTCGCCCTTGCGCCGCTCACCAGCATTGGGAGTCTGGCGCATGATCTCACCCTCGTCGTATTCGTCGCTGTAGTCGGAGGCGGCTTCTGTGATGGTGAAGATCCCGTCGATCTCCGGCATGGCCATGGCTTCCTCTATGGTCTTACCCAGCAGATTGGGCACTTCGTAGTCCGTGGGAGTAGGATTGCCGAAGGAGGAGAAGATCACCTTGAACAGCACGACCACCAATACCAGCGCCGCCACACAGGCACCGGCAATGGCAGCGGTGCGCTTGTGGTTTTTGGGGCGGCGGGGCTCGTCGTCATAGTCCCGATACCGCTCCGGCTCCCGGCGATGAGGCGTATGGTTGGATTCCAGAACATGGGCACCAGTGGTACGCAGAGGACGGGTAGGCTCGTCCTCCTCCGTGGGGCGCAGGTCCTCCAACTCAAAATCCAGGCTGACGCCGGGATTCTTGCGGAACGCCTCCAGATCGGCGATCATGGCGTCGGCGGAGGCATAGCGCTTGTCCAGCTCCGGAGCCATGGCCTTCATGCAGATCAGTTCCAGCTGCTGCGGGATCTCGGGGTTGATCTCCCGGGGAGCCAGGGGGATGGAGCTGAGGTGCTGAATGGCCACGGACACGGCGCTGTCCCCTTCAAAGGGCAGGCGCCCCGTGAGCATTTCATAGAGCACCACACCGGCGGAATAGACGTCGCTGCGGGCGTCGGTCCGGTCTCCGCGCGCCTGCTCCGGAGAGATATAGTGCACGGACCCCAGGGCCTCCTGGGTCAGCGTCTGGGCGGAGTTTTCCAGGCACGCGATGCCGAAATCAGCCACCTTTACGCTGCCGTCCCGCAGCACCATGACGTTTTGGGGCTTGATATCCCGGTGGACGATACCGCGGCTGTGGGCGTGGCTGAGGCCCCGCATGATCTGGGTGATGAAGTGCAAGGACTCCCGCCAGTTGAGCTGTCCCCGCTTTTCCATGTACTGCTTGAGGGTGATGCCGTCAATGAGCTCCATGACGATGTACTCGATGTCGCCGCCCCGGGACACGTCGTATACGGAGACGATGTTGGGGTGGGACAGCTGCGCGACCGCCTGGGACTCGGCGTTGAACCGGCGGCGGAAATCCTCATTTTGCGCAAGGTCGCTTTTGAGGATCTTGATGGCCACCAGGCGGTTGAGCCGGTGACATTTTGCTTTATATACTACGGCCATGCCGCCCGTTCCGATCCGTTCCAGGATCTCGTAGCGGTTGTCCAGCATTTTGCCAATATACTGATCCATATACCTGCTCCTCCCTCTTACGCCTTCTGCATCAGCACGGCGGTCACATTGTCCGAGGCGCCGTTGGCCTTGGAAATGGCCAGCAGGCGATCCATGCAGGTGCCCAGATCGCCGCCGTGGAGGACTTCAAACAGCATTTCCTGGTCCGTGACGGTTTCCACCAGTCCATCGGAACACAGCAGCAGAAAATCCCCCGCCGCCATGGGGCATATGTACCCGTCACTGAGGGCAGACATGTCCGGCCCCAGCGCCCGGGTGATCAGGTTGCGGTTGGGATGATGGCGGGCTTCCTCCGCAGTAATGTCCCCGCGGTCCACCATGCTCTCCACCAGGGAGTGGTCTTTCGTGACGCGGGAGATGCCGTCGGCAGAGATATGATAGGCGCGGCTGTCTCCCACATTGGTGACCACGGTGCCTTGGTCGTAGCTTACAGCAGAGACCAGGGTGGTGCCCATGCTGCGGCAGTCCATGGAGGCCTGTGCCGCCTGCCGGACGGCCCGGTTGGCCACGGATACGGCATAGGCGGAAACTTCTTTGAGCTGCTCGGGGCTCATGCCCGGACGCAGCTGCTTTTTCATTTCCGACATGAAGGCGTCCACAGCGATGTGGCTGGCCTGCCGGCCGCCTGCGGGACCGCCCATGCCGTCGCATACCACGCACAGGGTGTATCCGCTCTCCGGCAGCTGTGCCACGGCGTAGTCATCCTGGTTTTCTTTCCGCACGAGACCTACATCGCTCATGCTCCATACTTCCATCATTGGGAATCCTCCCCTTTCCTTGCTTCCTCCATGGCCTTGCGCCGAAGCTGGCCGCAGGATGCGTCGATATCTCCGCCCAGGCTGCGCCGCACCGTGGCGGTCAGTCCGTGGGATTCCAGGCGCTTTTGGAACGCCGCGATCCGACGGGACGGCTTGAAGGGACTTTCCACCACATCATTGAGCGGAATGAGGTTGACGTGTCCCGGCATGCCCCGGAGGTTTTTTGCGATCAGATCCGCCTGCCAGTCGTGGTCATTGACCCCGTCGATCATGGCGTATTCAAACGAGATACGCCGGCCGGTCTTGCGGAAATAGTCGTGACAGGCGGCAAACAGCTCCTCCACCGGATAGGCGCGGTTGATGGGCATGATCCTGGAGCGGGTCTCATTGTCCGGCGCGTGCAGCGAGACGGAAAGCGTCAGCTGAAGGCCCAGGTCAGCTAAAAGGCGGATGCCGGGGATCACGCCGCAGGTGGAAAGAGAGATATGGCGCATGCCGATGTTCATGCCGTCGGGGTGGTTCACCAGTTCCAAAAACTTCCGGACGGTGTCCAGGTTGTCCATGGGCTCGCCGATTCCCATCAATACGATGTTGGAGATCTCCAGGCCGGAGTCCAGCTGGGTAAAGAGTACCTGATCCAGCATTTCCGCGGGAGTCAGGTCCCGCACCTTTCCGGCGATGGTGGACGCACAGAAAGCACATCCCATCCGGCAGCCCACCTGGGAAGAGATACACACCGTGTTGCCGTGGTGGTAGCGCATCAAAACAGATTCGATGCAGTTGCCGTCCGCCAGCTCCCAGAGGTATTTGATGGTCCCGTCCAGGCGGGATACCTGCTTTCTGGCTACCTTGGGCGGTGTCAGGATGCAGGTCTGTGTCAGCTGATCCCGCAGAGGCTTCGGGAGATTGGTCATCTCAGAGAAAGAGCGGGCCCCCTTGTGGAGCCAGGTGAATACCTGTTTGGCCCGATAGGCCGGCTGCCCCATGGACTGGAGCACGTCGCCCACTTCCTGCAAAGACAGGGATTTTATGTCGATCATATGGACTCCTCAAGAATGCCGCCGCATGCGGCAGATGTAAAAGCCGTCCGTCTGGTGGCGCTGGGGCCACAGCGTGAGCTGGCCGTCGGAAACGGTACCCACAGGCTGCGGCAGCGGCATGGCTTCCCGTTCAAACGCTTCGTGCTCCGCCAAAAAGGCGTCTGTGATCTGCTGGTTTTCCTCCGGCAAAATGGTACAGGTGGAGTAGACCAGCAGTCCGCCCGGCCGCACATAGCGGGCTGCGTTTTCCAGCAGGGCGCTCTGAATCACCGGCAGGGCAAACAGGTCGTCGGCCTTCTTGTAGCGCACATCCGGTTTTTTTCGGATGATGCCAAGGCCGGAGCAGGGCGCGTCCACCAGGACGGTGTCAAAAGCGGCTTCCCACTTCGGCTCGAACCGCCGGCCGTCCGCGGCGGCGGTTT
>CABQCB010000052.1 GCA_902462475.1 uncultured Oscillibacter sp.
TCGTGGCCAGCCCCGCGGAGGCGTAAGGGAAGAATGCAAAAGCACACCGTGCAGATGAAAGCGCGGTACAAAGGGAGAGCGCCCCGGAGAAATCTGTCTCCGGGGCGCTCTCCCTTTTTTGGAGATGTGGATATATGCGCCGTAGTCCGCGGGCGATGATACATACATTATTAAAATAGCAATAGATACAAGGCGGGGGGACAAGAAACGGGGCGGACGCTGATTTAGGCTGCCAACAGCCGAAAAAACTGGATATTTTCCCGACCATTGGATAAAACGCACAAATTAAACGGAGAAATTTGTGTAAAACATTGCGCCTGTTTTGAAAACAAATTTGCAAAATGACACCGTTTGTGTAACCGGCGTCCGCTATACTGAGTGCAGAACTTGAGGAAGGGGGGACACCGTACATGCAGAAGCGAATGTGGCAAAATGCATACCGAACGACTGTGGTGTGCGTGGACTCCTACGATGACGGCGTTTTGGCCGGCCGGATGTATAACCCCGGGCTGCAAAACGGCGAGCGGTTCCACGGTCTGATGCAGTTTCTGATCAAAATGGAGGATCTGCTGGATACATTGCAGTTCCCGCAGCCCTTCATGGACAGCCGGGGCTTTTCCCCCACCCGGGGACAAGCCGCCTCGGCGCCGGTATCGGAGCAGCGTCAGCAGGGGGAGCGCGCGACCTTTGCGCTCAAGGTCCTCTTCCGGCAAAACGCCAGTTGGCAGGGTTCTGTCACCTGGTTGGAAGGAGGGAGAGAAGAGAGCTTTCGCAGCGTGCTGGAATTGGTACTGCTGATGGACAGCGCCCTTTCATCGGGGACGTCCTGATACGGCACGGTGCGCAGAGGCATCGGTAAACCAAAGGCGCGGACGGCCGCGCATAGAAATCACTGAAACGGCAAACCGTCCGAAAGGGCGGGACGCAAAGCAAGGGGGCTAAAGCGGCGATGCCGCCATGCCGGCCCGGCCGCCAAGGATTTCATTCTCAAAATCTTGTGATGAAAAGGAGAATGAATCATGGCAAAGAAGAGCAAACGCGTATTGTCAGTCCTGCTGACGCTGATCATGATCCTGGGCCTGCTGCCCACCAGCGTGTTCGCGTACGGACAGGACCAGGTCCTTGAGGACGGATATTTTACCGTCAGCAAGGACGGCGTGGCCACGGAGGTCCAGGGAGTGAATCAGCCTGTGACCGATCAGGGCTACACAGTCAGCAAGACCATCAATCAGACCGGCGAGAATGCGTTCGACATTACGCTGGAGGTGGAGACCACACAGACTGTCAAGACCAGTGACGCAGCGGTTATGCTGGTCATCGACGTGTCCAACTCTATGAAAAATGAGATGGGCAACCTGAAGACGGCTGCCAAGAGCTTCGTGGACTCCCTGGTGGAGAACAACAAGGGCGGCAAGGTCTATGTGTCCGTTGCGGCATTCAAGAGCTATGCCTATACGGTCTGCGGATGGACCGACGTAACCAAGGAAAATGGAGCGCAGAGCGTCAAAAATAAGATCGACACGCTCTATACGTCCGGAGAGGATGATTACGGCGGCACCAACCTGGAGGCCGGTCTGATGCTGGCCCGCAACCGCCTGGGTATGGCGGATGTGGCTGGCACCTCCACCAAGTATACCGTGCTGTTCACCGACGGTGAACCTACTTATCGGGTAAAGGGTGAGACCAGCAGTACGGAACAGGCTGGAACGGACCGCACCGGCGGATCTACCAATGATGGTTCTTGGAGTATCAATGGCGGTACCGACTGCTCCGAGGCGGAGCGGAACGAGGCTGTCTCCATGGCCGGTGAGGTCAAGGAACTGAGCAAGCTCTACACCATCTGCTACGGCGCCGGTGAGAACATCCTCTATGGCAATGACAAATGCGTCAACTGCGGTCAGCCGAGAAGCAAGCATAACGAAAGATATGAAGGCTGGTGGCCGTTTGGCGATTACCACTACTACTGCCGCGACGGCTCCGGCAAGGAGTACAAGAGCAGCTCCGTTACCATGAGCCAGTATCTGGAAAATGAGATCGCCACACCTGCGGCAGATGACGTGACCTACGCTTATGACGCGGAGGACAGCGCGCAGCTCAACGCGGCGTTCAAGGACATCGCCTCCTCTGTTTCCGAGGGCAACAACGGCGCCGGCACCAAGGTCGTCGATCCCATGGGCGAGTTCATTGACTTCGGTGAGGTCAAGAACGTCAAGGGCGGCACGGCCTCCACGGATGCAAGCGGCCGCACCCTGACCTGGACGCTGGACCCCACGCAGGCGGAGACCAGCACGGAGGGCGGCAAGACTACCTATACCTTCACCCTGACCTATTCCATCACGCTGGATACGGCCAAGGAAGGCTTCAAGGAGAATACCAACTATCCTACCAATGGCTACACCCGTCTGGAGATCCCCAACGGTGAGGACGTAGTGTTCAACGTCCCCGGTGTGTTCGGCGAGATCCCCGAGGTGGAGTATACCATCAACTATTGGTACTATGACCGGGACCAGAAGCAGTATGTGAAGGGCGATTTTACGACCCGTTCGGCTGACCTGTGGACCCGGGTCAATGTGGACCCCGCGGCTTACAGCAAAGATAACTATACGTTTGACCATGGCGACAGCGGCTGGCAGACCCTGGAGCCGGGCAAGCTGGAATTCAACCTCTATTATAATCCCATCCAGGTCAGCGTGGTGGTGAACCACTGGGTCATCACCAAGGAGCAGACGGATGAGGGATATACGTTTACCGGCCCCGTGAGCGGCGGCTCCGAGACGTATAGCGAATACTGCCAGGGCGACAAGTTCACCAACGAGGTGTTCCTGAAAAGAGACGGGCTGACTCTGCTTGAGGCGGGCCAGAGCCAGGTGGTGAACGGCACTACCTATACCACCGACGACTACACGGATGTGGAGTTGACGGATAAGCAGACCGTCATCAATATCTACTACATCCAGGATGGCGGCGACAGCCGCACGGACGTGCCGTATGTGATCCAGTACTGGTACCGCAACAACGCCTGGGAACTGGTGGACGGCAAGTACCAGGTGGTGGAAGGCAAGTATTTCAAGGGCGAAGTGGCCTATGGTACGGCCAAGCATGGTGACACCATCACCTTTGCTGATAAGGCCGATGGCTATACCCTGGTTGAGATCGAGGGCAGCAACGGGAAAGACTCCTTCGAGCTGACGCTGGATAAGGCGGAGACTCCCAATGTGGTCAATGTCTACTACTCCAAGGAGCCTACCGAAAACCCGGAGGAAGCCACGCTGACCATCGTCCACAAGTTCTATCTGCTGGGCATCAACGGCCCCGAGCTGGTGGAGACCCAGTATGAGATGGGCAGCGCCGACGGCGGCGATCCCGTGTATGTGGGCGAGACCTACACCGCGGAGGACCGCACGCCCAGCGGCTTCACCCGCATGACCTCTGACGCCGCTATGACCAAGGAGATGGTGTCCGGCTCCAATGAGATCGTGGTGGAGTACTACCGCGATACGCTGGAGGAGACCCATGTCAGCGTGTATCACTACTACCGTACCTGGGCCTGGGAAGTGGATCCTGAGACCGGCGACGGCGAGTATGTGCTGGTGAAGGAGGACATGAAGCCCGGCCATCCCGATGGCACCTTCTATGTGGGCCAGACCTACCAGGCTGTTCCCAATCCTGACGGCTCCCAGCTGAATGAGGAAGAGTCTGACCTGGAGGCCAGAGTGCTGGTGCAGGGCGACAACGTCTTCCAGCTGTACTATGATGCCTACGAGAGCAAGGAAGAGGATGCGGCGGACGTGACCGTTCACCACATCTATCAGACCTATCGGAGCTACGTGAACGCCGACGGCAACGTGGTGCTCGACGAGCTGGTCGATAGCAGCGACGAGCCTGAGAAGACCTACTACGGCGTGAAGGGTGAAACGTTTGTCGCCCAGCTGCAGGAAAAGGAAGAGGAAGGCTACGAGTTCTACAAGGCCGATACCGCCGATCTGAAGGTCACCCTCCAGGGCGAGGACGGCGACTACTACATCTACTATAAGAAGACCGTCAATGATCTGGGCGATAAGGTCCCTGTGACGGTGCAGCCCGTTTACAAGACCTATACCAAGTACATCAACGACAACGGTGATGAAGTCACGGAGCTGAAGGGTGAGCCCGAGATGGGTACGCCGATGGAGCTGGGCCAGTATTATGTGGGCCAGAAGGCCACCGCGCTGAGCACCGGCTATCCCAAGCCCGGCTTCTCCTATGATGCGGCAGATCCGGATAACACTGTGGACCTGACCGTAGAGGTCACCGGCGAAGACGATGTCATCACGGTGGTTTACAAACGTGTGGAGGACAACCGCGGCGCGCCCGTGGTCCTGCTGGTGAACAACGTCTACACCACCCGCACCACCTACATTGAAAACGGTGAGGTCAAGACCAGCGAGACTTCCTTCACCGGCCAGAGCACCAACTATCCCATCTACCTCAACCAGTTCATCGACCTGACCAACCGCGGCACCAAGCTGCCCGGCTATGAGCTGGATTCCACCAAGACCCAGCCCTCCGGACGGGTCCAGGTGACCGAAGACGGCATGCTGTTCACCTTCTACTGGGTCATGGAAGTGGATCATACCACGCCTGCGACCGTGAAGGTGGTGCACCACTACAAGATCCACGATGCCAACCCCAATGTGAGCGATCTGGAGTGGACGGTGGGCGAGGACGAGGCTCCTGTGGAGGCCTACGCTTTCCAGGATTACCTGCTGCCCTATGCCTATGAGGGCCAGTTCCAGTTCTCCAACGTGACGGACGTGCAGCACAACGGCGTGAGCCTCAGCGAGCGCGTGGCTGTGGAGCTGACCAGCGGCGATAACCGCATCGATATCTACTATGTGAAGAACGTGGACAGCCGCGTTCCCAGCAGCGTGAAGGTCATTCACAACTACTACAAGGATACCGATGCCCTGGCGGCCGGCACCACCGAGGCCAGCTACGAGGAGAATATCCCCGCCATGGAAGCCGACAAATTCACTGCCACGCTCCGTCTGGAGAACGGTTCCCTGTATTATGAATTTGTCAGCGCAAATCCCGAGACCTACACCGTGGTCGTGGATGATGATGCGGCCAACAACGTCATCACCATCAGCTATGTCCGCGTGGATGCCACCTACACCGTAGTGCATGAGTACTACTCCAACGGTGACTTCGTTGGCAGTGTCGAGAGCAGCTTCGGCGGCAAGGTGGGCGATACCATCAGCGCCGACGACATCGACAAGCTGACCGAATACGACGGCCGGACCTATCGTTACCGCAGTGCCGATCCCGAGACCATGGTGCTGGTGGCCGGCGATGACAACGTCATGACCCTGCGCTACACCCGGAGTTCCGGCGGTGGCGGCGGTGGCGGCGGCTCCACCGATCCCGACCCCGATCCCGATCCCGGCACGGATATCGAAGATCCCGATGTTCCCACCACTGATCTGCCTGACGTGCCCGGCGAGACGACGGATCCCGTAGAGGAGCCCGTTGAAATCGAAGAGCCCGAGGTCCCCATGGCCGAGGCTCCCGAGACCGGCGATTCCAACTTCGCTTACCTGCACCTGCTGTCCCTGGCGTCTGCCCTGGGCCTGGTGGCGCTGTTCCTCAGCGACAAGCGGAGCAAGAAGCACCGTGACGAGGCCTGATCTTCATGATCTGCGCCTGACGGCATGCAAATGAAAAAGAGGACTTCCACCATTCGGTGGAAGTCCTCTTTTCTGTGTTCGGCGGATGGCAGCCGGGCCGGCTGCACCGGGTATAAAAAAGCACCGCCCACAGGCGGTGCTTTTTTATTGGTTCAGTTCTGGCGGAACCGGGAGAGGAAATCCTTCGTCTCCTGGCGCTGGGGGTTGCCGAACACATCTGCCGGGGCACCCTGCTCGCAGATGACGCCCTGATTCATGTACACCACCCGGGTGCTCACGTCCCGGGCGAAGGCCATCTCGTGGGTGACCACCAGCATGGTCATGCCCTCCTGGGCCAGGGCCTGCATACAAGAGAGCACCTCGCCCACCATTTCCGGGTCCAGGGCGGAGGTGGGCTCGTCGAACAGCAGTACCTCCGGATTCATGGCCAGGGCCCGGGCGATGGCCACCCGCTGCTTCTGGCCGCCGGAGATCTGCCGGGGCCGGGCGTTGACGTAGGGGGCCATGCCCACCTTTTCCAGGTACTCCAGAGCGGTCTTGCGGGCAGCCTCCCGGCTGCGCTTGAGCACCTTCACCTGGCCCACGATGCAGTTTTCCAGCACGGTCATGTTGTTGAACAGGTTGAACGACTGGAACACCATGCCCACGTGGGAGCGGTAGGCGGCGGCGTTGACCTTGCCGGAGGCCACGTTTTCCCCGTGGTAGAGGATCTCACCGGAGGTGGGGGTTTCCAGCAGGTTGATGCACCGCAGCAGGGTGGATTTACCGGAGCCGGAGGCGCCGATGATGGAGATGACGTCCCCCTTGTCCACGGTGAAGTCGATGTCCCGCAGGACGGGGTTTTTGCCGAAGGTCTTGGACAGGTGCCGGACCTCTAAAATCATTTCACCCATGTTACCGGTCTCCTCTCGTGCTGCCGTTGCGGTTTTTCAGGGACAGTTTTGTGCGCTCGCGGTACTCCTTGTTGTGCTCGTCGAAGGGGGTGCCCCGGTCGGGATGGCTGTAAGTGCCGGCGGCCATGGTCAGCTGGTCGGCCTGCACCAGCTCGTAGCTGTCGGAGCCGTCCATGAGCTTTTCCACCAGACGCAGCAGGAAGGAGGCGATGAGGGTCATGGTCAGATACCCGATCATCTCAATGGCGGCGGAGGGGAAGTACATGTTGTTGACGCCCACGATGTAGCGGTGCCAGGCGAAGAACTCCGTAAAGGAGATGATGAACATGACGGAGCTGTCCTTGATGTTGATGATGAAGTTGTTGCCGATCTGGGGGATGATGTTGCGGATGGCCTGGGGCAGGATCACGCTGACCATGGTCTGGACGTGGGTCATGCCGATGGCCATGGCGCCCTCGGTCTGGCCGGGGTCAATGGAGATGATGCCGCCCCGGACGGACTCGGCCATGTAGGCGCCGGTGTTGATGGACACCACGATGATGGAGGCAAGCCAGATGCCGCTGTTGCCGGAGAAGGCCACCTGCCCATCGGTGAAGTAGGGCAGACCATAGTAGATGAACACGGCCTGGAGCACCATGGGCGTGCCCCGGAAGACCTCCACATAGATGCGCACCACGATGCGGATCAGACGCAGGAAAAACCGCTTGACGGCATTGTCCCGGGGGCTGATGGGGATGGTGTTGAGGATGCCGCACACCAGGCCGATGATGCAGCCGATGACCGTGGCCACCACCGCCAGGATGATGGTGTTCTGGATACCGGACCAGTAGGCGCTGCCGTAGTTGGCCCACAGCAAAGTCATGTCTTGTCCCAGCTTCACAAGCTTATCCATGGGACACGCTCCTTTCCAATACAGCCGTCATCCGGCCCTGCGCGCAGAGCCGGATGACGGGTTCTTTCGTAATAATCAGACAGCGGGCTGGACGGCGATGGCCTGGTCCATGAGGGCATTGAGCTGGTCCTCGTTCAGGGCGGAGAGGACGGTGTCGATGGCGTCCTTGAGCTGGGTGTTGCCCTTCTGGACGGCGATGCCGATGTTGACGTTCTCGGCCCGCTCTTCCTCGGTGGCGAACTGGAAGTCACCGTCGGTGCCGGAGAAGTTCAGGATGACCAGGTTGTCGTCCTTGGCCACGGCGCCCATGGCGGTGGGCAGGTCGGTGCAGATGAAGTCCACCGTGCCGGTCTGCAGGGACATGATCATAGAGGGCGCGGTCTCAGCGGGAGCCTGGATGTCGGCGCCTTCGATCTGAGGCAGGCAGGAGTCATACCAGATGGTGCCGGTCTGGGCGGTGCAGGAGCCGGCCAGATCCGCGATGGAAGTGGCGTTTGCAAACTCGCTGTCCTTGGTGGTCACGCACACGATGGTGGCATAGTAGTAGGGGCCTGCCATGTCCACCTCAGCCATGCGGTCGGCGGTCATGGACTGGCCGGCGATGTTGGCGTCCATGGTACCGGCCTGGACGGCGGGGGTCAGGGAGTCCCAAGCGCTGGAGACGATCTCCAGCTCCCAGCCGTAAGCCTCGCAGATGCGCTTGGCGATCATCACGTCATAGCCGTTGGCGTAAGCGCCGGGGACGTTGGAGATGGCCACGGCACCGTTGGAGTCGTCCATCTGGGTCCAGTTATAGGGCGCGTACGCGCACTCCATGCCCACGGTGAGCACGCCGTCCTCTACGCCGGGGATGGCGGAGGTATCCACACCGGTCAGGTCCTCCACAGGGGGGATCTCCACGGTGCTCTCCTGGGATTCCTGGGCAGCGGGGGTCTCCTCTTCGGGAGTCGTCTCCTCCTGGGAACCGCAGGCGGCCAGGGAGGCGGTCATGGCCAGAGCCATCAGCAATGCAGCAAATCTTCTCATGTCATTCACCTTTCCAAAATCATAGTCTGCGGCGGCATCCAGGCTCTCCGCCCGCCCGCCGCAGCGGGGGGGAGAACAAAAAATGAACCGCTTTGTCAAGCGGTTCATGGAGTATACGAAAAGTGCTCCCACAAAAGGGAGGATCCCGTCTCAGCCAATGATAGCGCTTCACAAAGTAACTCTGTGACAGTCCGGCAGATGTTCTCTGCCGACCCAGCACCGGTCCGCCAGGCAGCTTCCCGGAACTTCGGCGGTAGCCCCTTTCTCCGCCGGCGGCTGCCTGGCCTTGCCGGAGGGTACTGATGGATCCCGCGCCTCTATCTAAGCGATTCAATTTTGACGGCATCATACCATGCTTGGAAGGCACTGTCAACCGGATTTTGCGCTTTTCTGGTAAATTTGTGGAAAGTGTCGAAGAAAACCGGTACAAAAGGGGAGACTTCTATGGTATAGTATTGCATGCCCCGACAGGGGGATTGACTGAAAAAGGAGACAAGCCATGCAACAATGGGAGCTGGGGGTACTGGACTGGATCCAGGCCAATCTGCGCTGCGGCGTTTTGGATGTTTTGATGCCGGCTTTGAGCTGGACGTGCAACCACGGGGAGATCTGGATCGTGCTGGCGGCGGTGCTGCTGGCGGTGAAGCGCTGCCGCCGGCAGGGACTGGCGGTGGGATGCGCCCTGATAACGGACCTGGTCCTCTGTAATCTGATCCTGAAACCGCTGGTGGGCCGGGTGCGGCCGTTTGTGGTCCAGCCGGTGGAGCTGCTGATCCCACCGCCCACGGACGCCTCCTTCCCCTCGGGACACACGGCGGCCTCCTTTGCGGCGGTGTTTGCCCTGAAGGCCAGCGGCTCGCCCCTTTGGAAACCGGCACTGGCGGTGGCTGTTGCCATGGCCTTTTCCCGGCTGTATCTGTATGTCCATTGGCCCAGCGACGTACTGGGCGGCGCGCTGGTGGGCGCCGCGGCGGGCTTCATCGGCGCGTGGATCGCCCGGCGGCTGCGCCGGAAGGCATGAC
>CABQCB010000053.1 GCA_902462475.1 uncultured Oscillibacter sp.
AGGCAGGCACCCACGTCGGAGTCCTTGGCCTCGCGCTCGTGGTTGACGCTGAGGATGTTGGCGCCGCAGCCGGACACCACCTGCAGCACCTGAATCAGGCTGCCGGGCTTATCCACCACCTTGGTGGTGATCTCCGTGATACGGCCGGACTTGGTCAGGCCCTTGGTGATGATACGGGAGAGCGTGGTCACGTCCACGTTGCCGCCGGAGACGACGCACACGGTCTTCTTCTCGGAGATGTCCACCTTGCCGAACATGCAGGCAGCCACGGTGGTGGCACCGGCGCCCTCGGCCACGGTCTTCTGGCCTTCCATCAGGGCCAGGATAGCGGCAGCGATCTCGTCCTCGGTGACGGTGACGATCTCGTCCACGTACTTCTGGCACATCTCGAAGGTCATGTTGCCGGGAGTCAGCACGTGGATGCCGTCGGCCAGGGTGTCGCCGTCGGGCACAGTGGTGATCTTGCCGGCCTTGCAGGACTCATACATGGAAGGCACGGTAGCAGCCTGAACGCCGATGACCTTGCAGGAGGGCTTCAGGCTCTTGATGGCCAGCGCGATGCCGCTGATGAGGCCGCCGCCGCCGATGGGGCAGACAACCTGCTCCACCTCGGGCAGCTGCTCGAGGATCTCCAGGCCGATGGTGCCCTGGCCGGCCATGACATAGGGATCGTTGAAAGGATGGGCGAAGGTGTAGCCGTGCTCCTTGGCCAGACGGTCAGCCTCGCGGGCAGCGTCGTCATACACGCCGGGGACCAGCACCACTTCGGCGCCGTACTTCTTGGTGGCCTCCACCTTGCTGATGGGGGCACCGGCAGGCATGCAGATGATGGACTTGATGCCCAGCTTGGTAGCAGAGAGGGCGATGCCCTGAGCATGGTTGCCGGCAGAGCAGGCGATGACGCCCTTGGCCGCCTCTTCGGGCGTCAGGGAGCGGATCTTGTTGTAGGCGCCGCGGATCTTGAAGGCGCCGGTGAGCTGCAGGTTCTCCGCCTTGATGTACAGGTTGTCAGCGATCTTGGACGCGGCATCCAGAGGAGTTCTGCGGGCGATGCCCTTGAGCGCCTTCTGAGCGTCCTGGATCATTTCCAATGTCAGCATGAAAATAACCTCCCAATCATTTTTGCTTTTCAGCCTTTTCAACAATTCTTCCACGATCAAGAGCGGATGCAGTTGGTCAATTCAAGAAGATTGTCCTCGAATGAAAGACAAATTCTTTTTTCTTTGTTTTTCATTTTCTGCTAACATTATATAATCTGTACCCTGTAAATACAATGCACAATTCTTCCAATTGTTTTTTGGGGAAATACTACCTTTTGACGAAACGTCCTTGATATAGAGACAGTTGCTTCCAAAGTGTAGGCAGGCAGCAAAAAAAGAGGCATTTTTTTGACATGCTCACCGGGAAAAATCACCGTTTTTGCATCAATCGCCGCATTCCGGCCGCCAGTCCTTCCGCCGTCAGTTCGTACATGGGAAACACTTTGCCCAGATCCCAGTGGGTCTGCGACCAGTAATCCCGCCTCTGGGGCATGGGATTTGGGTTGAGCCAGATGAGATGGGGGAACTGATTTTTCAGCCGCTCCAGGCAGCGGATGCCTGACGGCCCGTAGCTGCGGGTGGCCCAGTCGTACATAGGCTCTGTCAGCTCATAGGGGTGCATGGCGGCGTCCCCCACCAGGATGAGCTTGTAGCTGCTGTCGTAATTGCGCAGCACCCAGTCCAGCGGCACCGACCCGCCTCCGCCCCACTGGAGGGAGGGCTCCAGATAGAGCTTGTCATAGACGCAGTTATGGAAGTAGTAGACATGCAGCTCCTTGAAGTGGTTGGACCGGGTGGCCGCCCGGAACAGGGCACCGCACAGCCCGGCGTAATACTCCATGGAGCCGCCGGAGTCCATCATCAGCAGCACCTTCACCGCGTTTTTCCGGGGCCTGCGGTAGCGGATGGACAGGGTGCCGCCGTGGTCACAGGTATCGTGGATGGTGCCGTCCACATCCACCTCCAGCTCCCCGTCCGACTGGAAGGACATCTGCCGCAGCAGCCGGAACGCCGTCTGGAACCGGCTGTCATCCAGCGTGGCGTCTCCCCGGAAATCCCGGAACCGGCGCTCACCCGCCACCGACAGCGCCGTGCGGTGCTGTCCCGTGCCGCCGATGCGGATGCCGCCCGGATGCACGCCGCTGTTGCCGAAGGGGGAGCGGCCCTGGGTGCCTACCCAGTAGTTTCCGCCGTTGTGCTCCTCCGTCTGCTCCTCCAGGCGCTCTTTCAGCCGGGCCAGCAGCTGCTCCAGTGTCTCGTCCGGCACGCCCTGCCGGCGCAGGTCCGCGATGGTGCGGCCCAGGTCCTCCGATGGGTGGGCCAGCCATTCCAACAGCTCCGGCGGAAGCTCCCCGTCCCAGGGCACATCCTGAAAAAACTCCAGGAACACCCGGTCGAACCGGTCGTAATCCGCCTCATCCTTCACCAGCACCATGCGGCAGAGCTGATAGAACCCCGTCAGGGACGAATGGTGCAGCCCCCGCTCCAGGGCCTCCAGCAGTGTCAGCCACTCCCCCAGGGATACATCCAGTCCCCGGGAGCGCAGCAGGTAAAAAAACTCCGCGAACATGCCTCACCCCAGCGCCTTGCGCAGCGTCCGCAGGTCCTTGTCCTTTTTCACCAGCACGCCGGCAAAGGGGATCTCCCGGGCGATCCGCTCCGGTGCCACGCCGCCGGCCGCCAGCGCCCGCAGCCAGTCCACCAGCTCGGAGGTGCTGGGCCGCTTTTCAATGTCCCGCAATCCCCGCACCCAGTAAAAAGCCTCCAGGGCCTGGGTCAGCAGGTTCTGCTCCAGATCCCCGAAGTGGACGCGGACGATCTGCTCCATCTGGGCGCGGTCGGGGAACTCGATATAGTGGAACACGCAGCGGCGCAAAAAGGCGTCGGGCAGCTCCTTTTCCGCGTTGGAGGTGATGATGACCACCGGCCGCTGCCGGGCACGCACCGTCTCCCCGGTCTCGGGGATGTAAAACTCCATCCGGTCCAGCTCCCACAAAAGGTCGTTGGGAAACTCCAGGTCCGCCTTGTCGATCTCATCAATGAGCAGCACCACCCGTTCCTCCGAGCGGAACGCCTCCCCCAGCTTGCCCAGCTTGATGTAGCGGGCGATATCGTCCACGCCGCCGGTGCCGAACTGGCTGTCGTAAAGCCGCTGCACCACGTCGTAGACATACAGCCCGTCCTGGGCCTTGGTGGTGGACTTCACGTTCCACACCAGCAGCTTCTCCCCCAAAGCGTCCGCCACCGCCTGGGCCAGCAGCGTCTTGCCTGTGCCCGGCTCGCCCTTGATGAGCAGGGGCTTTTCCAGCGTGATGGCCACGTTCACGGCGCTCATCAGCTCCGGCGACGCTACATACTGTCCCGTACCTGTAAAGAAATGTTCCATGTTCGGCTCCTCGCAGTCTGAAATTCCGCCGCAGTGCGGCGCCTTCCATTATACCAGACGGCCCTCCCCGTGACAATCGCTCCCGGGACGTTACAGCATGCAACATCCATTTGTATCATACAGCAACACCACATGATACATTTCCCGGCCTAACTCTGCCTTTCCCGCGGTTTTTCCCGTTTTTATAGTTGGCATATTTTTTGCTTCATAGTTTTGCAAAAGCTTGAAACAAATTCGTGAATCGACTTTGAAAAGAGGTTACTGCAATGGAAATGGAAAAAGGCTTGCTTGACGGCGTCGTGGTACTGGATCTGACCCGCGTTCTGGCCGGTCCCTACTGCGGCATGATCCTGGCGGATATGGGCGCCACGGTCATCAAGGTAGAAAACCCCAAGGGCGGCGACGACACCCGCAAGATGGGTCCCTTCGTCAACGGCAACAGCGTCTACTACGCCAACTTCAACCGCAGCAAGATCGGCTGCACCCTGAACCTGAAGGACCCCGAGGCCAAGGAGATCTTCAAGGAGATGGTGAAGAAGGCGGACGTGGTCATTGAAAACTACCGTCCCGGCACCATGGAGAAGCTGGGCCTTGGGTACGACGTGCTCAAGGAAGTCAACCCCGCCATCATCTACGGCGCCGTGTCCGGCTTCGGCCACACCGGTCCTCTCAGCAAGCGGGCCGGCTATGACATCGTGGGCCAGGCCATGGGCGGCCTTATGAGCACCACCGGCTGGCCCGGCGGACAGCCCACCCGCGTGGGCACCCCCATGGGCGACGTGCTGGGCGGACTGAACCTGACCATCGGCGTGCTGGCCGCTCTGGTGAACCGCCAGAAGACGGGCCTGGGCGAAAAGGTGGACGTGGCCCTGGTGGACTCCGTGGTCTCCGCCATGGAAAACATCACCATGATCTATCAGGCCACCGGCCGCATCCCCCAGCGCATCGGCAACCGCTATGAGTCCACCTACCCCTATGACTCCTTCCCCGCCAAGGACGGCAACGTCATTATCGCCGCCGGCAACAACAAGCTCTTCGCCATTTTGTGCGACGTCATGGGCCAGCCGGAGCTGAAGGAAGACCCCCGCTTCCTGGAGGTCAAGGACCGCGTGGCCAACCACGAGCCCCTGCGTGAGATCGTCTCCGCCTGGGCCCAGAATTACACCATCGAGGAGATCGACCAGATGCTCAACAGCGCCGGCTGCCCCGCCAGCGCGGTGAACACCATCGACCGCATGGTGGTCGATCCCCAGATCGCCGGCGCCCGGGATATGTTCCCCGAGATCGACCAGCCCGGCATCGGCAAGCTGCACATCACCGCCACCGCCCAGAAGCTCACCCGCACCAAGTCCTGCCCCCGCAAGCCCGCCCCTCTGCTGGGCGAGGACAACGCCGAGATCTTCGGCAAGATGCTGGGCTTCGACGAGGCCCGTCTTGCCGAGCTGAAGGAAAAGGGCGTTATTTGAAAACAGGAGGCGCAGTCATATGAAGCAGAAGATCGACGTCATCGAAGTCGGCCCCCGGGACGGCTTCCAGAGTGTGAAATGCGCCCAGATCACCACAGAGCAGAAGCTCAAGGTCATTGACGACCTGGTCAGCGCCGGCGTCAAGCATCTGGAGTACACCTCTTTCGTCAGCCCCAAGGCCATCCCCCAGCTGGCGGATGCCAAGGCGGTCACCGAGGTGGTTTTGAAAAAGTACCCCGATCTGGACCTCTTTGCCCTGGTGCCCAACCTGCGGGGCGCCCAGAACGCCTATGAGCTGGGCCTCCGGAAGGTGTGCTATGTGGTGTCTTTGAGCGTGAGCCACAACAAGGCCAACATCAACCGTACCCACGAGCAGTCCCTGGAGGCCTACAAGGAGATCCGCGCGGCCTATCCCGATCTGGACGTGATCGTGGACCTGGCCACCACCTTCGGCTGTCCCTTCGAGGGCAAGTATGAAGACCCCGCCGCCGTGGTGGCGTTTTTGAAGGATTACATGGACGCGGGCATGACCACCTGCTGCCTGTGCGACACCATCGGCATCGCCGATCCCGCCCAGGTCAAGGCCGTTATCTCCGCCGTGAAGGAGGCCTATCCGGCCCTGGAGCTGATGGTCCACTTCCACGATACCCGGGGCCTGGGCATGGTGAACACCATGGCCGCCATCGAGTCCGGCATCACCAAGGTCCAGTCCGCTCTGGGCGGCCTGGGCGGCTGCCCCTTCGCCCCCGGCGCATCCGGCAACCTCTCCACCGAGGACATGGTGTGGATGCTCAACGAAATGGGCTATGACACCGGCATTTCCTTCTCCAAGCTCCTCGCCGCCGCCAAGGACCAGGTCAAGGTCATTGCCGGCAATTACAGCGGCCACCACATCAACGTGGAGGCCGAGACCCCCTGCAAAGCCTGATACCACTCTTTTCCCCTCTCTTTTCCATATGGAAAGACCCGGTCCGCAGTCGCCGCTGCAGGCCGGGTCTTTCCCTGTTTTCATCGGAAAACGCCGCTCCATCTGACCTTATTTCAAATTCAAAAACTGGCTCTTTTGGCAGGCCAGTGTCCCTGGTATAATGAGGCAAAACAAGCAAAGGAAGTGCCGTTTATGAAGCGCATCGTCAGTATCCAGGATATCTCCTGTCTGGGCAAGTGCTCTTTGACCGTGGCCCTGCCCATTATCTCCGCCATGGGCGTGGAGTGCTCCATCGTGCCCACCGCCGTGCTCTCCACCCACACCATGTTCCAGAATTTCACCTGCAAGGACCTTACCGATCAGATCTCCCCCATCGCCGCTCACTGGAAGTCCGAGAAGATCGGCTTTGACGCCATCTACACCGGATACCTTGCCTCCAAGGAGCAGATCGGCGATGTGTGCGCCTTCTTCGACCAGTTCAAAACCGAGGGCAACCTGATCGTGGTGGACCCGGTCATGGCGGACAACGGCAAGCTCTATCCCGCCTTCGGCGAGGACTTCCCCGCCGAGATGGCCAAGGTGTGCGCCAAGGCCGACCTGATCGTCCCCAACCTGACGGAGGCCAGCCTGCTGACCGGCCTGCCCTACAAGACCGAGTACGACGAGGCGTATATCCGTCAGATGCTCCAGGCCCTGGCCAAGCTGGGTCCCCGGTACGTGGCCCTCACCGGCGTGAGCTTTGAGGAGGGCAAGCTGGGCGTCATGTACTACGACCAGTCCACCGGCCAGTACGGCAGCTACTTTGCCGAGCACCTGCCCGCCAGCTTCCACGGCACCGGCGACGTGTTTGCCTCCACCTGCGTGGGCGCTCTCATGCGGGGCAAGTCCCTGGGCGACGCCCTGGCCCTGGCGGCGGATTACACCGTGGAGTGCATCCGCGCCACCCTCGCAAGCCCTGACCACGCCTGGTACGGTGTGGACTTTGAAGCCGCTATCCCCTATCTGGTGGACCGCCTGCGCTGAACAAAAAAGCCAACCCCGTCCGGCATTGCCCGGACGGGGTCTTTTTATACATTTATATATAATCTATTACCCTCTGCCATCCGCTGGAGAGAGCACCGGTTTTTCAGCCTCCTGACGGCGCAGCAGCCCATAGGTTTTCCGCAGTACCAGAGCAGAGATGAAAAATGTGAGCAGATCCGATACCGGCATGGAGTAGAGCACGCCGTCCAGGCCGAAAAACGCCGGCAGCACCAGCGCAAAGCCCACGCCGAACACCAGCTCCCGGGCCATGGACAGCAAAGTGGACTCCAGTGCCAGGCCCAAAGACTGCAAATAGATGAATGCCCCCTTGTTCACGCAGGCAAACACCATCATGCACAGATAGATCCGGAAAGACTTGACCGCAAACTCCGTATAATAGCTGCTCTCGTTGGCGGCGCCGAACAGGGCGATCAGCTGTCGGGGCAGCAGCTCCACGATCACCAATGCCGCAAGTCCTACCGCCGCCTCCGCGCAAAGCAGGTGTGTGAGCAGCTTTTCCGCCCGGTCCTTCCGGCCCGCGCCGATGTTGTAGCCCACCACCGGGATGCAGCCGGCCGCAAGTCCCACCGCAATGGAGATGACGATCTGGAAAAATTTCATCACGATGCCCACCACCGCCATGGGGATCTGCGCATACTGCTCCTGGCCGAAAATCGGGTCTGCCGCCCCGGTACGCCGGACCATGTTGTTGACCGCCGCCATAGCCGCCACCAAAGAGATCTGAGACAGCAGGCTGCAGATCCCAAGCGGCAGGAACTTGGCCAGCAGCGTTCCTCTGGGCCGAAAGCTCTCCCGGCTAAGCCGCACGGCCTTCATGCGGCACAAATACCAAACCGACAGCGCTGCCGTCAGGATCTGGCCCAGTACCGTGGCCACCGCGGCGCCCATCATGCCCCAGCGGAAGGCGAAAATAAACACCGGGTCCAGCACCAGATTCACCACAGCGCCGGCCAGGGTGGCCCCCATGGCAAAGCGGGGGCTGCCATCAGAGCGAATGATGGGATTGGCCGCCTGTCCGAACATGTAAAAGGGGATGCCCATCGTGATATAGAAGAAGTACTCCCGGGCCAGGTCGAACGTCTCGGCATTGACCTGGCCGCCAAACATTGTCAAAAGCGGCCCGGCAAAGGCCAGATAAACGGCCGCAAGCACCACACCGCACACCAGGCTCAGCCCCACGGCATTGCCGATACTGCGGTGGGCCTTGTCCCGGTCGCCGGAGCCCAGGCAGATGCTCACATAGGCGCAGCAGCCGTCTCCGATGAGCACCGCCACCGCCAAGGCCACCACCGTCAGCGGGAAAACCACCGTGTTGGCCGCGTTGCCGTAGGAGCCCAGATAGGAGGCATTGGCAATGAACACCTGGTCCACAATGTTGTACAGCGCCGCCACCAGCAGCGAGATGATGCACGGGACAGCATAGCGTCCCATGAGCCTGCCCACAGGCTCGGTTTCCAAAAAGCGGTTTGCTCGTTCCTCCATGACTTTCCCTCCGCAAAAAAACGCGCGGCCGCCCACGCTGGATTTACGCCGACGGCCACACGCTTTGAGATTTCTGATATTATGCCAAATAATCCCCCACGGGACTCTGGTTGTACTGCTTGATGATCTTCAGCTCTATGGAGCCGTCCGGCTGGGCGACCTTGTCCAGGATCCGGTACCGGGTCCCGGACCTGTCCAGAGAAGCCTGGTAAAGGCGGACCTCTTCTTCCACCAGTTCCGCCGCCGTCTGGCGGGGCAGGCCGTCCTTGGGCAGGAAGCAAAGCGTCTGGCAGATGCACGCAGCCTTGATTCGTTTCATAGAAAACTCCCCCTTTTCCTGTTTTTATATAAAAATGCAACGTGTGGCGTTCAACCGGATTTACGCGGAAGAACGCCACACGTTGTATGCTGATTATATCAAATGGAAACCTGCCCCGCAAAGGACATTTTCAACAAAATTTCTCCCGGACGGCCGGACAACCGTGCGCCGCCGGCGCTCAGGAAAGCCCCGTGCCCCGTCGGTACTGCTGCAGCTCCTCCGCGTCCCGGTCGTCCAGGGCGTGGAGCCCGCCCCGGTCCTCCATGTGGTGGGTCAGCTCATGGGAGAGGGTGGTGTAGAGCTCGTCGTCCCAGGTGTCCTCGTCCCAGTCCTCCTTTTCCGCCAGCGCCGCAAAGGAGCCATAGTATAGATTGATGTAGCAGCCCAGAAGATCGTGGCAGTACTCTCCCAGAATGTACATCTCCCCCGGGGGGAAGTCCGGGTCCGGCAGAGCCTCTTCCAGAAGGTTCACCCCGCCGTTGAGCCCGTCGAACAGGGCCTCGGGGAACTCCTCCGCCATCTCGTCCAAAAGATCGTTTACCCGGTCAATGGTCAGAATCATGGCTCTGCTCCTTTCTCCGTCTGTTGAACAGCGGTCACTTTCCCGCCTGCCGCATACTGAGGCTGATGCGCTTTTTCTTCTCGTCCACGTCCAGCACGACCACCTTCACCACGTCGCCCACGGAGACCACCTCGGAAGGGTGCCGGATGAACTTGTCCGCCACCTGGGAGATATGCACCAGGCCGTCCTGATGGACGCCGATGTCCACGAACACGCCGAAGTCGATGACG
>CABQCB010000054.1 GCA_902462475.1 uncultured Oscillibacter sp.
ACACCACTGCCCGGGGCCGCACCGCGGCCAGCAGCGCCGCGTCCGCGCCGTCCTTCTGCCCGTGATGTCCGATCTTGAACAGGTCCGCCCGCAGCAGCACCGGGTCGATCTGTCCATAACCAGCGCGGTTGGTATCGCCGGGCAGAAGGGCTCCTGTCCCGCCATAGTCCAGCCGCAGTATCATGCTGAAATTGTTCATTCTGGCGTCCAGGGCGTCCAGCTTCTTGAAGAACGCCTCCACATCACGCTCAGCAAACTGGTCGTAGCAGCGGCTCTCCAGTTCGTCCGCGCTCTGCGCCGAAGGCGCAAGCACCTGGCAGGAAAGCCCCTCACACAGCTGGAGCGTCTGCCCTGCCCGCAGGCACCGCACAGCACCTCCATGCCGCATCACCAGGTCGCACAGGCTTTGATAGTCGTTGAGGGCACGCATAAAGTTCCGCTGCGAGGCGTTCCTTGCCTGGCTGTCATCCAGAATATGCATGTTCCGCTGAAAAAAGTCCACCGGAAGCGTCTGCCACAGTTCCGCCGGGGCATACCGCTCCGCCACGGGCAGCAGCCCGCAGATGTGGTCTTCGTGGATATGGGTATTGACCATGCAGTCGATGTGTCGGATATCGGTGGATTCCAGATATTCCAGCATGGTCTGGCGTCCGGAGGAACGGTCCGCATATTCCTCTGCTGCACCGCTGCCGCCGTCGATCACCATGATGAACCGCCCGTCGCGGCATTTTGCGTCCGGGCACTCCACCACGATGGCCTCCCCATAGCCTACATTCACAAAGGTCAGCTTCATCTTTTCCATAGGCCTTATCCGATGGCACGCTTGATATAAACGCTGGAGAGGATCAAAACCAGGATGGTCATGATGATGGCGCCGGCACTGCCGAAGCCGAAGTCCAGCGACTTGATACCATAAGTATAGAGGTACTGGGTGATGGTCGCCGTGGTATTGGCGGGGCCGCCGCCGGTCAGCAGGTTCACCTTGTCGAACAGGCGGAAGCTGTCGATGGTGCGCAGCAGAGCGCACAGTGCCAGGGAGTTTTTGATGTTGGGGATGGTCACATACCACAGGATCTTGAGCCGGTTGGCACCGTCGATCCGGGCTGCCTCATACTGGCTGGACGGCACAGACTGCAGCGCCGCGTACAAAAGCAGGAACACGAAAGGCGCGCTCTGCCATATGTCAATCACCAGGAGCATACCGAAGGCCGTCCGCATATCCGAAAACCAGTTGTAAACCGGCAGGCCCAGGGACTGGAGCACCTGGTTGACGATTCCGTAGTTAGGAGAGAGCATCATGCGCCAGCTCAGGGCCACCGTGACCGTGGGGAGCAGGTACGGCAGCAGCAGAAGCGTACGCATGATCTTCTGGCCCCGTTTGATGCTGTTGACCGTCAGGGCCATGATAAAGCCGAAGAACATCTCGAAAATGACGGCCAGCACGGTAAAGCGCACCGTGTTCCAGACGGCCTGCTGGAAGTAGGGGTCCGTCAGCAGTTTGGTATAGTTTTTCAGTGCCGTGAACTCCGGCGGGTTCTTCAGTGCCCGCAGGAGGTTATAGTCCGTGAAGCTGTAAACCAGCGTAAACAGCAGCGGATAGGCGGTCATGATCAGCAGTACCACCAGGGTGGGGGTGATCATGGACACGCCGAAGCGGCGGGTTGCGGCGTAGCTGCTATTCAGTTTTGAGATCTCGTTTTTTCGCATACGGTTCCCTCGCAGTCGGAGAGGATTTGCGCCATCGGGGCGGCTGCCCCGGCGGACAGCCCCGGTATGGGGTCGGGCGCAATGACCCTGTGTCGCTTTTTCCGGTTCAGGACTTCCGGAAGCCGGGGCGCCTGCGCGCCCCGGGCTTCCGGATCTCACCGGTCAGGATGGTCTTGATTGGATCTTCCGTACAGGTTCCGGAGACCTCAGCCCATCAGCTCTTCCAGCTGGGTCTGCGCATCAGCCAGACCCTGATCCACGGTCTTCATGCCGTTGATGATGTTGTCCATCTCCGTGCCCAGGATGGTATAGAACTGGGTCCACTCCGCGATCACAGGACGATACACGCCGGTCTCCAGAGCGTCACAGACCACGGCGTACTGGGGATAGGTGGCCAGGACTTCCTCGTCCTGCAGGCTGGAATAGCGGCAGGGCACGCCGCCGGAGGGAACGGTGGACTTCTGGACCTCGGGATCCATCAGGTACTTCAGCAGCTCCACGGCCAGCTCCTTGTTCTGGCTGTTGGCGGGCACGCCGATGGTCCAGATGCCGTAGACGTTGGAATTGTAGGCCTCGGCACCGGCAGTGGCGGCACCGGACAGGGCGATGTAATCCGCGGTGGAATCAGCGGTGGGGGTGTACCAGCCGGGCCAGCCGATGCCCATGGTGCCGGCACCGGTATCCACGGAGGCGATCAGGTCATCCTTCACCTGGGCCTCGCCGGTGGCGATCAGCTCCAGATAATAGTTCATAGCGGCCTTGAACTCGTCGGTGTTGACGGTGGGCTTGTTGTTCTCGTCGATGACCCAGCCGCCGTAGGACAGCAGGATGGGCAGGAAGTCGACCACCAGGTTGTTCTGGCCGTCGCCGCGATAGATGAAGCCCTTCTTGCCGTCGGCCTGCGCCTGCTGGCAGATCTTGAGCACGTCATCCAGGCTGGAGATGGTGTCGGCGGTGTAGCCGGCGGCCTCCACGTTGGCCTTGTTGAACATCAGGACCGTCACGTTGCCGTAGTAGGGAGCCAGATACACATCATCGCCCACATAGCAGATGGAGGTAGTGGCGGGGATGATGTCGTCATCCAGCTCATAGCCCAGCTCGCTGAGGTTGGCCAGAACGCCGTTTTCGGTGAACTCGGCCATCCAGGAGCCGTCCACCATGCACAGGTCATAGGTGCCCTTTTCGTTGATGGCGTCCATGGCGATGCCGGTATACAGGTCGGACTCCTCCAGCTCCTGCACCTCGCACTTGACATTGTGCTCGGCCTCGAAGGCGGGGAGGCACTCCTTGATGACGTCGGCATAGGTGCCGCCGCGCAGGATCAGCGTCAGCTTGGTGGGATCGCCGGAGCTCTCGCCGCCGGCTCCCTCCTCCGTGTCGCCGTTGCTGCCGCAGGCAGCCAGGGACATCGTCATGCCGAGGGCCAGGAGCAGTGCAAGCAGTTTCTTCATTTTCATTTCCTCCTAGTCAGTTTTTTGAGCAGATACGAGTTCTCTTGAGCATTTATTTTGTTACTCTTTGACAGCGCCGCTTGACAAACCGGAGATCAAGTAGTTCTGCGCAAAGATCACAAACAAGGTGATGGGGATCACGGAGATGACGCCGCCCGCGGCCACCAGGCCGAAGTTGGTGAGGCTGTCCTCCGTGTTCAAAAGGGCCAGCGCCAGCGGCACGGTGTAGTTGGAGGGGCTGCGAGTGAAGATGACCGTGTAGGTGTACTCATTCCAGGCGTACATGAACGAGAGCATGGCCACCGCCGCGATGCCGGGTGCTACCAGGGGAAGCACGATCTTGCGGAACAGCTGCCACTCCGTGGCGCCGTCCACCTTGGCGCTCTCCTCCACCTCCTCGGGGAGGTCCTGGAAAAAGCTGATGAGGAACCAGATGATCAGCGGCACATTGATGAGCACGCAGGCCAGCATCACCGGGATCTTCGTATTCAGCACGCCCAGCTTGTTGAACATGATATACAGGGGGATGGTGAACGCCACCGGCGGAAGCACACGCACCAGCAGCACCCAATAAGTCAGCGGTTTTTTCAGGCCGAAGTGGAACCGCCGCCGGGCGATCACATAGGCCGCGCAAACACCCACCAGCAAAGACACCACCAGGGATACGCCCGTGGTCTGGAGGCTGTTGATGATGGCCTGACCGAAGCCCTCCTTGGTAAAGAGCTGGGCAAAATGCTCCATGGTGAGCGTCTGGGGAATGAGGGAAATGTGTCCCCGCATCTCATCCGTGGGCCGGATGGCCATGGCCAGCAGCCAGTAGATGGGGAACAGGGCCACCACCAGCATCACCGCGCACAGCAGTCCTTTCCAAACAGTGCTGGGCTTGAGTTTCTTTTTCATAGGTGTGCCTCCTTACATTCCGGAAAATGTCAAAAACAGCCATTGGCCAGTATATCGGCTTTTTTCCGGGCAATCTATCAGGGTTATTTTAAATCTATGTAAAGGAAAATTTTACAATGTTAAGTCGTCCCCCGCACCTTCAGCTCTTCGGGAACCGTGGTCAGCGGCGGGCATTCCTCCCCGCTCAGCAGGCTCCGCAGCCGCTCCACGCACAGCTCCCCCATGCGGCGGCAGTTGATGTGCACGGACGTCAGCTCCGGCTCCAGCATGGTGCAGATGGTGGAATCGTCAAAGCCCACCACCGCCACATCCTCCGGGACCCGCAGTCCCAGCCGGCGGGCGGCTTTCATCACACCGGCGGCGATGACGTCGTTGGCCCCCAGCACTGCCGTGGGCCGGTCCTTCTGGGTCAAAAGCTCCATGGATGCCTGTGCGGCGCTCTCCACATCGGCCTCGCACATTTTCACATGCTGGGCTTCCACCTGGATCCCGTGCATCCGCGTGACCTCCAGAAAAGCGCTGTATCGCTCTGCAACGATATAGGGGGAAAACCGGCCGGCCACCATGGCGATCCGCCGGTGTCCCCGGCTCATCAGGTGCTCCAGCGCCAGCTGGACTCCGCCGAACTCATCGGATATGACGCAGGGAAGATCCAGGCCCGGAATGCGGTTGTTCACCAAAACCACGGCGATATTCTGGCTCTGGAACTCCGTGACCATGTCGGCCTTGGCGTCGCCTGCCAATATCACGCCCTCGATCTGCTTGCTCTGGGCCGTGCTGGGCGCCATGGCCCAGTCAGCCGCCGTGGAAATGACCAGCTGATAATCGGACTTGTTGGTCTCCCGCATGCTCCCCTCGCAGATCCCTGCGTAAAACTCATCCAAGATGGTGGCCCGCTTCTTGCAGATGAGAAACGCAATCTTGTCCGTGCGCTGACGGGCCATGGCCCGGGCGATGGCATTGGGGTAATAGTGCAGGACCTCCGCCGCCTCAAACACTTTCCGGCGTGTGGACTCCCGCACCAGCTCGGGATTGGAGAAGGCCCGGGAGATCGTGGCGGTGGACACGCCTGAAAGGCGGGAAACATCATAAATCGTCGGGTTCAACAGATGCCCTCCCTTTGTGTGTAAGCGGTTTCATTATCCAAAAACGATTCAAGCGCCGCAGTCTCCCGCAACGCTTTGCCACCTTGAATCTACCATTGTTTGGGAGAGAAATCAAGGCGTATTCGTAAAAATGTACAATGCAGATAAAATGCCAAATCTTTTTTTATGCAAAACAACCGCAAATGTAAGCGCTTTCAAAATTGGCCTTGCTCCTGCGCACTCCACCTCCCGCGTTGACAAACCGCGCTTTCTCCCCTATACTGATGCATAAACCGCATGGGGAGGGAGTCGTTTTGAAACGAAAAAAGCGCTTTTGGCAAAGCGTCATTGATTTTTTTGGTGATTCGTCCCCGTTTATGACGCTGGTGGGCAAGGTGGCCCTGGTGATCGTGGCAAATGTGTGCTGGTTTTTGTGCGCTTTGCCGGTAGTCACGGCCGGCGCGGCCACAGCGGCGCTGTTTGCAGTTTTTCATGAGCGGGCGGAGCTTTCCTATCTGACGGCGGTGCCGTTTTTCTTCCGCCGCATGAGGGCTCTTTGGAAAAAGGCCGTCTTGCTGTGGCTCCCGTTTTTGCTGCTGGGGCTGTTTTTTACCATGGACCTGTGGCTGCTGCTAAGGCAGCAGCTGCTCAACAACACCCTGCTGCTAACCCCGTTGCTGATCGCTGCCTCCCTTTGGAGCATCACGACGCTCTGGCTTTTCCCGCTGCTGGAGCGCAGGAGCACCGACGCAGCCGGTGCGCTGCTGCGCTCCGCGTTCCTGCTGGGACTGGGAGAGCTGTGGCGGTCCCTGGCGGCCCTTGCGATTTTTTTGATTCCCGCGTTGCTGCTGCTCTTCTTTCCCCGGATCTTCTGGACGCTTTCCCCTGTTTGGATGCTGGCCGGCTTCTCCCTGCCGGCCTGGATCGCCTGGCGGCTTTTGGAACCGGTGCTGGACCGCACAAAGCTGTAAAAGCCATCAACAAAACCCCCGGCGCGGCTAGCTGGCCGCGCCGGGGGTTTCTTCGTTTTGAAAGGGTCACTGACCCACCATGATGTGCAGGATCTCCTCGTCCGTGCGGCGCATACCCTCCCGGGCAAGCCGGCCCACGTTGTTGATGGTGTTTTCCACGCCCTTTTTGATGATGCCCTCGCCATCCACAAACTGATGGCTGCCGGTGGTATACATGTAGTACCCCATGAGGCCCGCGTCCACAGCGGCGGCGATCTTGGCCGCGCAGGAGGGCTTGGCACCGTCGCAGATCATGCCCGAGCAGATGGCCAGGGCGTTGGCGATGGTATGGGCCACCACCTCGTAGCGGCCGCCCTTGAGATAGGCGATGCCGGCGGCGGCGCCGCAGCCGGCGCTGACCGCGCCGCAGAACGCGCTCAGACGGCCGATGCCGGTCTTTTGATGGATGGTCACCAGGTCGGACACCACCAGCGCCCGGATCATGGCCTCCTCGTCCACGCCCATGTCCCGGGCGTACTCGATCACCGGCAGGGAGGCGGTCATGCCCTGGTTGCCGCTGCCGGAGACGATGACCACCGGCAATTCGCAGCCGCTCATACGGGCATCGGAGCCGGCGGCAGCCGCCGCCTTGGCCCGGACGGACACATTGTCCCCGTACACGGTGCGGATGGTCTTGCCCACCTCAGCGCCCCAGCCGCCCTTGAGGCCCTCGGCGGAAATGGCGCTGTTGTAGGCGATCTGGCGGCGGATGACCTCCGCCACGTCGGCGATCTCCACGCAGTCGGCAAAGCGGATGATCTCCTCCACGCTCAGCACAGAGCGGTCCGTCTGCTGCTTTTCCTCTCCGGAGGCAGCCTCCGCCTGAAACACCACCTGTCCGTCACGGCAGACACAGGTGATGTTGGTGTGGAAGTCCACGATCTCGCAGCTGGCGCTGTGGCCGCCGCCCTCCACCGTCACCCGGATGTAGAACACCCGGTCACCCAGAGCGGGCACCACCGTGATCTCGCTGGTGCGCAGGAACTCCGCCATAGCGGCGATCTCCTCCTCCGTCACCTGGGAGAGCACCTCCAGCATCAGATCCGCCTTTCCGGCCACCACGCCGGCCGCCGTGGCCGCCTCGATGCCCTTGAGTCCGCCGGTATTGGGCACGGTCACCGCTTTGACGTTCTTGATGATATTGCCGCTGACCTCCACCCGGCAGGCCACGGGCATCTGGCCCAGCGTCTGACGGGCCTTGGCCGCCGCCAGGGCGATGGCGATGGGCTCTGTGCAGCCCATGGCAGGAATGAGCTCCTCTTTCAGGATCTCCACATAGCTTTCATAGTGTTCGGTTCTATCCATGCTCTCTATCTCCCTTTTCCGGCGTATTCCGCCAAATCTTTTAACTTTTTCATTATAACGTGCCAGTCTGTGGAAAACAACCCGTTTGTTCAGCCCAGAGCCACGTCCAACAGCATCATCACAAGGAAGCCCGTCATGACACTGACCGTGCCCGCATGGGAATGCTCCCCCAGCTGCGCTTCGGGGATCAGCTCCTCCACCACCACATAGATCATGGCGCCCGCGGCAAAGGACAGCACCCAGGGCATGACACCGCTGATGCTGCCGGCGGCCAGCACCGTCAAAAGTCCAAACACCGGTTCCACCACGCCGGAGGCCGCCCCGCACAAAAAGGCCTTCCTGCGGGAGACTCCCTGGGAGCGCATGGGCAGCGACACGGCCGCCCCCTCCGGGAAGTTCTGGAGGCCCATGCCGATGGCCAGGGCCGCCGCCCCCGCCAAGGCCCCCGGGGACGGGTCCAGGGCCGCCACGGAAAAGCTCAGGCCCACCGCCATTCCCTCCGGGATGTTGTGCAGCGTCACCGCCAGCACGATCATGGTGGTGCGCTTCCAGTTGGCATGCAGGCCCTCCGGCTCCCGGCTGCCCGGATGCAGGTGAGGCAGCAGCGAGTCCAGCAGCATCAAAAAGGCGCCGCCCAGCGCGAAGCCGAGTCCCGCCGGCAAAAAGGCGCTGTTTCCCTGGGCCTGCGCCATCTCCATGGCGGGGATCAGCAGCGACCACACGGACGCGGCGATCATCACGCCGGCGGCAAAGCCCAGAAACACTTTCTGCACCGTGGGGGACAGGTCCTTTTTAAAGAAAAATACCATGGCCGCGCCCAGGACCGTGGCAAGACAGGTGGCGCCGGTGCCCATGGCGGCGTAAAAAAGCTCTTTTTGCAGCATACGCTCCTCCTTTTCTGGCCACATCATACCCGACGGGCCATATGCATGTCAATCGTCCGCCGTTGTTTTTGCCACTGACTTTTTTCTCCAGGTGTGCTAGGATGACTCTATCCAAAATGAACAGGAGGCGGCTTTATGGATCTGCGCGAGATCATGTGCCAGCAGACGTTTGCCGTGGTGGGCAACACCCTGAATCAGGAAAAATACGCGGCGAAAATCAAGGAGGGGCTGCTGTCCCAGGGCTATACGGTCTACGCCGTAGGCGCGGAGCTGCCCTCACTCAACGACATTCCTGAAGACATCGATATCATCGACCTGTGCATCCGGCCGGACCGGGGCCTGGCGCTGCTGCGGGAAAACCGCAAACCTTTCCGCTGCATCGTGCTCCAGCCGGGCGCGGACAGCCCGGAGCTCCTCCGCTGGCTGGAAGAGCAGCATCTGCCCTACATCCATGGCTGCCTGCTGGTGGGCATGCGGCTCTATCCCCGCACTGCACAGGCCTCCGGCAATTCCTAAGAAGTGCAAAAAGACGCCCGTCCAGACTGGACGGGCGCCTTTTTATACCGTTTTTAGAAGTCTGCATTGCCAACCGTGCGGGGATGCAGCTCCGCCCGGACACGCTTTGCGTGTCCGGGGGCCCGATCTCACCAGCTTGGGCGGAATGAATCCGCCCTGCGCCAAGGTTTTGGCTCTGCCAAAACGCTTGGACGGCCATAAGCCGCCCCATCAAAAGATGGGGCCCCCGACGTGGAGCTGCCTGGAAAGACAACACATCGGAGGCCTCCGTATTCTTTTTAGAAGTCCGCGTTGCCCACCGTGCGGGGATGCAGCTCCACGTCGCGGATGTTGGAGATGCCGGTGAGGTACATGACCATGCGCTCGAAGCCCAGGCCATAGCCGGCGTGGCGGCAGGAGCCGTAGCGGCGCAGATCGCAGTACCACCAGTAGTCCTTGGGGTCCATGCCCAGCTCGTTGATGCGGCCCTCCAGCAGCTCCAGGCGCTCCTCGCGCTGGCTGCCGCCGATGAGCTC
>CABQCB010000055.1 GCA_902462475.1 uncultured Oscillibacter sp.
CGATCAGATGGACGCACTCGATGTGGTTGCTCTTGTCGCTGGGCAGCTTGGCCATGCCATAGTCCTGGGCGTCGCTGCTCCAGGCCATTCCGTAGGTGGTGTAGTCCGGAGCGCAGTAGGTGACGCCGTCCGAGCGCAGGTGGCAGCAGGCCTGGTAGCTGCTCAGATAGATAGGTCCGCCCAGGGCAAATGTTCCGCCGGTCTCCGCGAGGATCTTGTCCATATCCCGCTGCGGGTATTTCTTTGTGTTGTGGTAGATCTGGATGCGCCGGATCTTGTCCAGCGCGATGGTTTCCGCAAATTGCATATGATACCTCCCAATGCAAGGGCGGCAGGCAGGATCACCCCCGCCTGCCGCCTGAAATCATGCCTTCGTTGCCGGCTCGCTCTTACCGGACACCAGCGTGCCGGAGAGCAGCTCCGGCTCTCCCGCCGCCTTCCGCTCCGCCTGGGTGCCGAAGTAAAAGGCGATGACCACGGTGAACACAGTCAGAAACTGGTCCGTGGTCACCTGGCCCCGCACGGCAAGATACGCAAACACCACCGTCAGGATCACCGTCACGATGGACTTGACCGCCAGCAGGTTTGCCAGGCGCTTTTTGAGCACATCCATATCAGCCCTCCTGCTGAATCTTGACCTTGGACTTGCAGTAGCCAAGATCGTCATAGGTGTACTCATAGCCGTCGCGGCGCACAGTCTTGCCGGCCAGATCCTGCCGGCGGCCCATGTCGGTGGTGGGAACGGCTTTTTCGGGCTGGGGCTGCTCGATAAAGCCCTCCGCCATCTCCGCCTCGGTCCAGCCAGTGGTCATGTTCTTGTTCTCTTCCATTTTTATGTACTCCTTTCAATTTCCGGTCATGCCGGTTGATCACTTGTGATATTCCTCCAGGTCCGCGATCCGGTGATTGACGACCTTGATCTGTTCTTCCAGTACGGGGACCCGCTGGGCAAAATTGTTGTGCTCCCGCACCTCCCGAGTCAGCTCCGCGATCTTTTCGTCGGCCACGGCCTGGTGCTTGTTGTTGGAAACGATGACGCCCAGCAGCGTCAGTCCCCCGGAGATCAGCGCCACGATAATGCTCTCTGTCACATCCTCACCACCCTATTGCGTTGCCGCCGTCTAAAACCCGGGGCGTCGGTACCTTCGTGCTGTACACTTGGGGGCTCGTCATCGCCGGACCTGCTGCACAGCAGTCCGCAGCTCCGCCAGCTGCGTTTCCACATACGTCCGCTGGGACATGGATATGGTGATGCGATCCTCATAAACTGCTGCCGCTTCCGCCGTAGCAGGGCTCACCTCTTCGGCCTCTTTCTTCAGCTCAGCCCGAACGGTATACGCCTTGTAGATGTGCTCTTTTTCCCCGTCGTTGATGGTGATGGTCTCGCAGTTCTCCGAAGCAAAGGCAGCATCCAGAGCTTCCATGCTCTCGGACGCGGGAAAAACAAAGCTCAGTGTGTCCCGGCTCTGCCCCTGGACATATCTCTGCCCGCCAGTGACCAGAATGGGGGACAGCTCCGTTCCGTTGGAAAGCTTGATATTCATATTTTTTCTCCTTTAGGCAATAAGATCTTCGATCGCAAAGTCACTGGGCAGAATGATGCAGGGGCGAACATAGTTGGAACCGGTCGCAGCGGAATAAGATCCATCACCGGTAGAAGTTACAATATACGCTCGGTTGCTATCACTCGTGCTTCTTGAATAATACTTCACAGCAGTACCACCGGAGGTATATGCGATGCGTGCTTTGTTCGACTGTGAATCGTCAGCATAGGTGAAATATTGAAGAAGCATTCCTGCGCCAGCTGGCCCATGTAATCCAACCTCTGTCATGGAAAGGATAAACGCTCTCGTTGGCAGACCGTTCTCATTTGCCAATATAGTGTCTTCGTGTCCTGCCATCACATATGGGATCTTCACCTGTTTAATCCCGCTTTGAACAGTAGGACTAAAGTACGTCAAAAACTCCCCGTTAAGGTATGTGTGAATAAGACTGGTCGTGTAGTCGGCATTCTGAATCGCACTGTGAAACTGCATGGATGTAATGACTTGCTTTCTCAAAAGCCATGTCCCATCACAGGACACATCATAGCCAAGCCCGTCTTCATATGTGTAGTTTGGCCGCCCTTGCTGTACAACAAAATATGTCGTAAGTACACCGTTCTCTTTGATTTGCACCTCTTGGCCGATTGAAAGCGTAGAAAGCGGCGTTCCGCCCGCAAAGAACTTCCGCGCCACACCGTCCACACCGATATGCCCGGACTTTGCCCTCCGGGCGACGCCGTTCACGCCCACATACATCTTTTTGACCTTCCGGGCAACGTTATTTACGCCGATATAGACCTTTTTCGCCATGTCAGCTCTCCTCACTCATACACGAGATACACGCATCCCGTAGCCAGACTGGAGCTGCCAGCCGTCATGTCGCTTGTGCCGGCGTAAATATTGCGGAGCTGGGCCGCCGTTACATCCGCCGCTGAGGCAGCGTTTGCCAGTACCTTTCCCGCCAGTGTTCCGGCGGTGACCTGCGAAGCGTTATGGGTGTGGGCGCTGGGCGGAAATGCGGACGGCTTGCCGGTCACATCTCCCCAAGAAGGCACCCATGTATCGGGCCGCGCCCCCACCTGCGCCGCCGTGACGCCGTGGGGGTTGGCCTTGTCCCCGGTATGGACGTCCAGCTTTTTCTGGACCGCCGCCGCGCTGCCGGCAGCGTCTGCTCCCACCATCTCCGCCGTGTAGTCGTCGCTTTGCGGCAGCACCACGCCGGCCCGGCCGTTGAAGGAGGACACACCGCCGCCGGCGGCACCTGCTGCCTGCTGCGCCCAGAACTGCGCATTGTTGGTGTCCTCTCCGGCCCGGGTCCCCGTGCCGCCCACTGCCCAGCTTTTGGCGGAAAGGGCGCCGTCTTTCGCCTGGGCAATATATCCGGTCTCCTGATCTTCCCGGCGGTTCTCCGCCTGGACGCGCTCCTGCTCCGCCAAGGTACGGGCAGTCTCTGCCGAGACCCGTTCCCGTTCGGCCTCTCCCCGCCCGCTCTCCGCGGACGCCCTGGCAGATTCCGCTGCGTTCCGTGCCTCTTCCTGGGAGACCCGTCCCTGCTCTGCCTGCCGGCGCAGCTCCTCCTGGGATAGGCGCCCCTGCTCTGCCGAGATGCGGGCAGCTTCGGCGGATGCCCGGGCGGACTCCGCAGAGTTCCGCTCCTGCTCGGCGCTGATCCGGCTGTTCTCCGCCTGCACCCGCGCCGTCTCCTGGGTCGAGCGCAGCTGCTCCGCCGCCTCACGGTCAGACTCCCGCTCCGTCCGCGCCTGCTCCGCCTGGCTCCGCTGCGTTTCCGCCGCTGCCCGGCTGCTCTCCGCCTGTACCCGGCCATTCTCGGCGGCCACCCGGACCGCCTCCGCCGCCTGGATGCCGCTTTCCGTCTGGTTGATGGCGTCGATGGCATCCACCGCCCGGTTATAGGCCGGGGCAATGAGCTGGCGCACCATCTTGTCGAACACGTTCTTATTCTCGCTGGGCGTCCCCGTCAGCACATCCGGTGCCGACACCACGCCCACAGCGTCCATCTGCTCGTCTGTGATCTTCTGCAGCTGGCTCATAGCATCGCCTCACCTCTTGTAATTGCTCCCCGGCTCCTTCCACTCCACACCGAACGCATACAGGCCAAACGGCTCGTTTTTCTCGCTGTTCTGGAGGCGGAACCGGGTCTTATCCACCTTTTTGATCTTCACCTTCCCGCTGAGGGTACGGGGCGTCCGATCCGCCGAAAAGACGAACTTTGCAAAATCGATGTAGCTCCAGTCGAAGAACCGGGCCCGCTCCTTGGCGTCAAACACCAGGCTCCAGATGCCGCGCCGCTGGGCGTAGATCTTCACGCCCGTCAGCACCGCCGCCGCAAGGCGGACGGAGACGGAGGTGAAGGTCTTGTTTTTGAAAAAGGTCTTGCCGTCAAAGTCGCTGGTCTCCCAATAGGCCTCGATGGCCGCGCCGTCGTCGTTGTAGCTCTCCGGGTCGTCCACATGGGAGGCAAATTCCTTGAGCTTCCCGTCCTCCGTTCCGAACCACAGCACGCCGTCTTCTACCCAGGTGAGCCGGGCGCCGATGCCCGGCCAGTGATAGGCCTCGTACTGATAGGAGCTGTACGGATTGTTTCGCTCATAGGTCTTTTGCTGTCCGTCCAGAAGATAGAGGTCGCCGCCGATGGCCAGCACATAAAAGTCCCGGTAGATGGAAGCGGACGCATCCTCCTTTCCGGCAATGGCCCCCAGCGCCGAGGAGATGAAGTAGCTGCGCTCCTGGGTGTATTTCTCCCCCGTCAGCTCCTCCGCGGTGATGGCGTAGACGCCCCGCTCCGTGAGAAAGAGGGGCTCCTTTCCAAGATACGCAAAGCTGCGCCGGGCCACCGGCGCCTCCCCCAGCAGCGTATTGGTCACCCGGAAGAGGGCCTCTCCGTCCTCGTCCAGGCTCCCGGTGCGGATAACGGCATTGCGCCCCACGCCCCGTCCCCGCAGGAACGTGGCCAGGGTGCTGCCCAGCACCGCGTAGCCCACCACCGCGCCTCCGTCCCGGCTGACCTTGGTATAGGCCGTATCCGGCCAATAGGTGGGGTCTTCAAAGCCAGAGTACCAGTCCTGTCCCGGCTCGTCCGGATTCCCGGAGAGGAACACCCGGTCCTCCGCGCCGCCCACGCCGTACACCGTGCAGATGGTGCAGCGGTTGATCTTGTCGGCATAGCCCTCCCGGGCCTTGTGGGCGGTGATGCGGACATTGTCCTGCCCCTTTACCGGGGACTCTCCCGGGGCAGTCTTGAAGGTGACCAGGCCCGCGGCCCGATCCACCGTGAAGTCCGTCCCTTCCGTCTTCTCCGCCCAGGTGCCGTCCTCTCCCAGGATCTCCGCCGTCACCGCTTCCTCCCCCAGCTCCACGGCGGTCAGCTGATACTCGGTGACCTCCGCCTTTCCCAGGAAGGACTCCTTCCAGGCGGTCCCGATCAGGTTCAGTGCTTCGTAGCTGGTGCCTCCGCCGTCCGGATTCCGGGAGATGATGACCGTGGGCACATAGGCGCTTTGGGATACAGGCTTGACCTCTTTCCCGTCATAGGAGCGGAACACCGCCCCGTCGAGCAGATAGAGCTTTCCGTCAAAGACGAAGGCCGTAGAGCGCGCGTCCGCCATGTCCCCAGCCAAAAGCGTCCACTCCGTGCCGCTGTGCTTGTAGAGGGCCGTCCCTGCGTGGATCAGCCGCTCACTTCCCAGGAAGTAAACGCCGTTGATCCGCCCGCCGTTGGGCGCGGCGGCACGGGTGGTGTAGCCCATGCGCTTGCGGACCTTCCCCACCTGATCGCGGACCATATTGGGTGCCGCCGGGGAGCGGCTCTCATCCACGTTGGAGGGGCTGTTCAAAAGATCGATCCCCCGGAAATACTCCATGGTCAGAGAATATTTGGACTCCGCCGCCGGGATGGAATACTGTGCCAATGGGTTTCCCCCTTTAGAAAATGTTTCACCGTCGCGGCATTGCGATTCCCGGCCCCTGTCAGGTCCGCCAATCGCGCCGCTTCCTCGAAAGCCCATCTCCGCGCTAAGAGCCGCCCTGCGGGCGGTTGCGCTTCGAAACGCGCCTGCGGGCGCAGTCGCTTATTCTGCCGCCGGCAGCGCTTCGGTGCTTTCCCTCCTCTTACCACCACCGGGTCGTATTCTTCGTCCGCCCCCCGCCTCCGGCCGGGCGCTCCGCCGCCGATTGCTGGAGCCTGGAAAGCCCCACTTCAAACTCATTGAGCATCTGGGTGCTCATCTGGATGTCGTCCTCCCGGTAGAGCTGGGCACCGATGTACAGCGGCACCAGCTCCGCCGCCTCCCGGGGCACGCCCAGGTCCTGATCGTCCGGCGTAGATGCCGTCAGGCGCGGCGTATAGGCCCGGTAATACACGGTGTACACCGCTGCCTGGTCCACCGGCAGCACCAGGGTGTCTCCGCCCTCCACGCTCCATTCCTCTGCCGGCCCAAAGCCCTCCCGCTCTGTCTCCCGGTAGAGCTCGCCGGCCTCCAGCGCCCGGTAGTCCGCAGCGGCCTCCCGCATGTCGATCCGAGCCACACCGCCCGCCGTCAGAGGCAGGCGCAGCATCTGTCCCTCCAGCTCCGGCTCCGAAACATCTCCGGAGACCTCCACCGTCAGCTTCTGCAAAAGTGGGATGCCCACGCCCGTGAGGATGGTGAGCGCCTCGTTGGCCACCGCCGGCATGGCATTGAGATACTCCTCATTGCTGTCGTCCCGGTTCAGCGAGGCGCCGTCGTTGGAAAAGATCCGCTGCAGCGCCGCCAGCTTCACCTCGCCCCAGTTCATAAACCAGCCTCCTTTTCAAAAACGCCCGGGGTGATGCCCGGGCGTTTCCTCATTTCAGCTCCGTGCCGCCGGTCATGCCGCCCGCCGCCACAAAGCGCCAGTCGGCAAAGCCGCCGGAGAACCGGGCCCGGCCCTTCCAGAGGTTGTTGTCGTTGTTGTCGTCCAGCACAGAGCGGACGGTGAGCTTCACCCGGTCCTGGAAGATGGCGCCGTCGTTCTCCTCCAGGAAATCGGAATCCAGCAGGAACCAGGGCTTGTCCGTCTTGCCCATGAGCTGCAGCACCCAGGTGAGATAGGGGTCCACCAGAATGTTCCACCGCCCCACCTGATAGTTGAAGGCGTTGTTGTTGCTCTCGGGGTCCTTGTCGGAACCGGCAGCGGCAAAGGCCGCCTTCTTCAATCCCGCGTCGTTGGGGATCCAGATGGTGTTGGGCGCGATGCTCAAAAGCTCGCCGTTGTCACCCTTGAGGTTCTGCATCTTCTCCTCCAGAAGGCCCAGGTTGTCGGCGGTCAGCTCTCCGGCAAACAGGTTGGACTGGGCCTTCTTGTCCACCTTGCCCGGGTGGTCCTTGGCGAACAGGGGCTTTTTGTCGGCGCTGGCGCAGTCGAAGGTCTTGGCCCCCACCTTCACGGTGGTGCCGTAGAGACCGCCGGCGTACAGGTAGCGCCCGAACTTTTCCCGGGTGCGGTCGTAGGAGGTGATTAGCTTGTTGGCCCGCTTCTTCATAGTGCTGATGCGGCCATCCTCCACCAGCTCCTGGGTAATGGCAAACTGGCTTTTCCAGGTCTCGTTGACGATGGCCTTGGGAAAGCCCTCTTCAAAGCCCGTCTCCGGATAGTTGCCGCCCTCACCCACGGGCTCGAAGTCGTCCGCGGCCGTCTCGCCGGTGTACTGCTCCGCCCAGTGCTTGCTGGTCTCCATGCGGAAGAGCTTTTTCAAAATGGACCGCTCTTCAAATGCCTCTCCCCGCTTCTCCAGATAGCTCTTGATGGGGAACTGGCTCTTGCCATACATGCTGTCCACCAGACCGGAGCCGATGGACACGGTACAATATGCCATAGTTTTGTATCCTCCTTTATGCGAATCTCACGCGGACGCTGTCGCCCACCTGGGTGCCCTCCAGGTCCACGATGACAGCCACGCCGGAGTCGGTGGTGGCTGTCACCTGCAGCCCGTCCGCATCCAGCGTCACCTTGCTTCCTGCTTTGAGGCTCGTCCCTGCGGCGCTCAGCTGCGTCCGCCACACCTGATAGTCCTGCACCCGCACCACGGGCACCACGTCCTGTTCGTCCTGCGGGCCCACCGCCATGAACTCCGGCTTTGCCGTGGCGCCGCACTTGGTCAAAAGGCCGCTGGCATTGGTCACCAGCGCCTCGCCCAGGACCACGGCCTCCTCTGCCGCCGCCTGCCGGTATTCAATGGGCGGCGTCTGGCCCACATCCATGCTCTGCATCAAAAATGCCATGCCGCTTTTCTCCTTTCCGCTGTGTAAATGTTTTTCGCTTTACTGCTTCCCAATACTCTTGAGGTACCGGGCATATTCCGTCCGGATCTCAGCGTCCGTGGCGCCGGGCATCATCTCCCGGTAGCTCTCCGCCATGTCCGCCGGAACCTCCACGGCCTCTCCGGCCTCCCGGTCAAGCCCTGCGCTGAGGTGGCGCTTTCCCTGGGCGGCATTGATGGCCGCCTGTCGGCTGGCCGCACGATGCCGCTGGTCCAGTTCCTGACGGTTGGCCAGGTAGAAGGCGTCTTCCAGCGCCAGCCCCTTTTGCACCAGTTCATTGAACCGTCCCGCCGTGGGGAGCTTGGCGATGTCGTCCAGGCTGCGGATCTCCGGGAACTCCCGGCCGATGGCCTGGATGCTCTTCTGGATAGCTCCGGCCGCCCGTTCCCGCACGGTCTTCGCCCGCTCCATGGCCGCCGCCATGGTGGCCTGCCGCGCCTGCATCACCGCAGGGTGGTTCTCCACTTCCTGGCGCACCATCTGCCGCAAGGTATCTGCGGGCAGCCCCGCCCGCGAGAGCTGCTGCTCTGCCTGGCGGCGCTGGAGCTGCGCGTCCCGCTGCGTTTTTTCCTGCCGCCACGCCTGATAATCGGCCTCAGACGTGATGGGCCTGCCTGTAAAGGGATTTACCTGTCCATCAAAGATGTCCGCATAGATCTTGTCCCGCTCCGCCTGCATGGCAGACCGACGTTCCTGCTCTTCCCGCTGCCGGCGCAGCTGCGCCTGGCGGTGCCGCTCACGGGCGGCGTCCTCGGCGCTCTCTTCCTGTCCGGAAGTCTCTTCGCCTGCTCCCTCAGTGGCAGGGGCGGCGATCTCCTGCGCTTGTGCGCCTGTTTCGGGGGCGGGGCCGGCGTCCTCCCGCACTTGTTCGCCTTCCGCGGAGGGCAGCGTCTCCTCCGCCGTCCCGAATACCTCCTGATACTCGTCCATATGGTCTCCTTTCGCTTCTTACTTGCCGCCCTTGGCGCCGCCCCGCAGGTCGGTGCCGGTGATGCGGACATTGCCCTTCCGGCCGCTCTTGCCGCCCACCGGCGCGCGCACGTCCTGGGTGCCGCCGCTGGTGATGCTGCCGATGTAGCCCCGGCGTCCCTTCGGTTCCTTCATGGTCCTGCCTCCTTTCCCATATGTTCCATGACAGCCGTTTCCGGCATGGTCAACTTCTCTGCACGGCCTGACGGCCTACGGTGCGCCCGCAGTCCGGACACCGCTTGTTGCGGCACCGGAACTCCAGTACCCGCAGCATCGCGCCGTCCCTGCGCTCCTGCGCCGCTGCCATGACCACAGCCTCCGTCCCGCATGTGGGGCATTTCAT
>CABQCB010000056.1 GCA_902462475.1 uncultured Oscillibacter sp.
GCCCACCTATCTGCGGGAGTCCGCCCGCCCCGCCGCAGCGCCCGTCCCCACCGGCGGCCCGCCGGATTTCCAGCGGCTGGCCCAGGGCCGGGAGGAGGCGTTCACCTTTCTGGTGTGTGCACTGGGCTGCTCCGGCCAGGGCATGGGCCGCGGCACGCTTTTGCGCCTGGCCCGGGAGCAGGGACTGCCCATGACAGAGCAGGAGATCCGGGATATGCTCCAGGTGCTCCACAGCCAGGGCCTGGTATCTGTATCCCGGGGACGGGGCGGCAGCCGTCTGACCCGGTCCGGACAGCGGCTCTATGAAGCGCTGCGCAGCGCCCAGAATAAATAGGGCAAATAATTGGGTAAAGATAATAAACTTTACCCAATTATTTTTTCGCTTTTTTCTGAATCACGCTGTTTTTTTTCGGAAGTTCTTGTGCAAGCTGTTGTTTTTCATTTTTCTAAATCAGCTAGCTTTAACAAATTATGAACGCTTTCCAGTTTTGGCATAATTTTTGCTTTAAATATTGGGCAAAAGCCACGGCATCATATGATGAGGAGGATTACAGTATGTCTTATAATTTTGATGAAATCGTGGATCGTTCTAATAACTACGCGGCTAAGTTCCAGGAAGCGGAGCTGCACTACGGCACCAACAATGTCATCCCTCTGTGGATCGCAGATATGGACTTCCGAACGGCACCCTGCATTGTGGAAGCCATCAAGGAGCGGGCCGACCAGGGTATCTTTGGCTATACCTGGCGCACTCCCAAGTACTTTGAGGCTATCGCCGCCTGGCAGCAAAAGCGCAACGGCTGGCTGCCGGACATTGCCAAGATGGCCTTTGCCCCGGGTGTGGTGCCCGGCATGCGTATGATGCTGACCATGTTCACCCAGCCCGGCGACAAGGTGCTTATTCAGCAGCCCGTCTATCACCCCTTTGCCGACGTGGTGAACAACACCGGCCGGCAGCTGGTGGTCAGCCCCCTGAAGCGGGACGAAAACGGCTATTACACCATGGATCTGGAGGACTTTGAGGCCAAGGCCAAGGACGGCGCCAAGTACTTCATCCTCTGCAATCCCCACAACCCCGTGGGCCGCTGCTGGACCCGGGAAGAGCTTAAACAGGTGGGCGATATCTGCGTGAAGTACGGCGTGGAGATCATCTCCGACGAGATCCACTCCGACCTGATGCTGGACGGCCACAAGCATACCTGCATGGCCTCCGTCTCTCCCGAGATCGCCGCCATCACCACTACCTGCATTGCCCCCAGCAAGACCTTCAACCTGGCAGGCCTCCAGTCCTCCACCATCGTCTTCAACGACGAGGCCAAGAAGGACGCCTACGTGGCGGAGCTCAAGCGGATGGACATTGCCCGCAACAACTGCTTCTCCCTGGTGGCCACCATGGAAGCTTATGCCCACGGCGAGCAGTGGCTGGATGAGCTGCTGGTGTATCTGGGAGACAACATGCGCTTTATCCGCAGCTTCTGCGCTGAGCGTCTGCCGGAGCTCAAGCCCAACACCCCCGAGGCCACTTACCTCAACTGGGTGGACGCCCGGGCCCTGGGCATGGACGACGCCGCGCTGAAGAAGTTCTGTGTGGAGAAAGCCGGCGTGGCCTTCGGCGAGGGCACCGACTTCGGCATCGGCGGTTCCGGCTTTCTGCGCCTGAACGCAGCCTGCCCCCGCAGTGTCATTGAAAAGGCCCTGACGCAAATGGAACAGGCGGTCCGCAGCCGCTGATCCAGATAGAAAAGAAGCGTACAAAGAGAGGAGAAAACAAGATGGAAAACCAGAAAAAGCTTGGAGCCGCCGCGTTTTTGCCCCTGATCGTATTCCTGGCTCTGTATGTAGGATGCGGTATTACCTTTACGCTGACCGGTGTGGAAGATCCCTTTGGCCAGTTCCCCCGTCATGTGGCCCTGCTGGCCGGTGTGGCCGTGGCGCTGCTGCTGGCCCCCAAGGTAAAAGTCAGTGAGAAGCTGGATGTGTTCTGCCAGAGCATGGGCAACTCCGGCGTGATGATGATCGTCCTGATCTATCTGATGGCCGGCGGCTTCCAGGGCGCTGCGGCCACCATGGGCGGCAAGGACTCCGTCATCAACATGGCTCTGCACTTCATTCCCGTTTCCCTGCTGATTCCCGGTGTATTTTTGATGTGCTGCTTCATCTCCACCGCTATCGGTACCTCCATGGGTACGATTGCCGCCATGGCTCCCGTTGCCATCGGTGTGGCCCAGGGTGCCGGCCTGAATCCCGCTATCGTGGGCGCCGCAGTCATCGGCGGCTCCTATTTCGGCGACAACCTGTCTATGATTTCCGACACCACCATCTCTGCCGCCCAGGGCTGCGGCTCTGAGATGCGCGACAAGTTCCGCATGAACTTCTTCATGGCTCTGCCCGCCGCTATCATCGCCATCGTGCTCTATGCCATTCTGGGCGGCCAGGGCTCCGGCAGCATCGAAGCCGGCGCTTACAGCGTGATCCAGGTCCTGCCCTACATCGTAGTCCTCGTCACCGCCCTCATGGGCATCAACGTGGCTGTGGTTCTGTTCATCGGCATCCTGATGACCGGCGTTATCGGCATGGCCCAGGGCACCGTAGGCTTCTTCGAGTGGGTCCAGGGCATCGGCACCGGCATGAGCGACATGTTCTCCATCAGCATCGTGGCCGTCCTCATCTCTGGCATCATCGGTCTTGTCCGCTACTATGGCGGTGTTGAGTGGCTGGTCTCTGCCATCACCTCCAAGATCGGCAGCCGCCGCGGTGCCGAGTATGGCATCGGCCTGCTGTCTGGTGTTCTGTCCGCCGCTCTGGTCAACAACACCATCGGTATCATCGTTACCTGCCCCATCGCCAAAGAAATCGGCGGCAAGTACGGTATCGCACCCAAGCGTCTTGCCAGCCTGGTGGATATCTTCGCCTGCGCTTTCCTGGCCCTGATGCCCCACGACGGCGGTATCCTGATCGTTACCGAGCTGGCCGGCTGCACGCCGCTGGACATCCTGCCCTACTCCTTCTATATGTTCGCGCTGATCATCTTCACCTGCATCACCATCCAGTTTGGTCTGCTGCGTACGCCCGAGGAGAAGGAGTTTGCCAAGAAGCAGGCTGCTGCCAAGTAAGATTTCTCCTTTTTACAAAAAACCGGATGCCAAATGGCATCCGGTTTTTTTCTTTAAATGTCGATCCAGGTACGGCCGCATTGCCCGGTTCCGGGGCAATGTCCCCCTTTGGAGGAAAACTCACAGCGGTCATTGGTGCAGCGAAGGGCGGTGCGCCGGCCCAGCACGCCGTATATACCCTCGTAGCTCCGGGAGATCTTCTGATAGTGCCGGTTCCCGGTGCCGTTGCTGATGCACAGAAAATCACAGGGCGGAAGACTGCCGCAGAAATGGGAGTCGGTCCCATGGTGGGGCGCTTTGATGATCTGATACCCATCCAGAAAGTACGGGCGGCCGTACGCTCCCCTTGCCTGACGCTCCAGCACCTCTCCGGGCGCGTCTCCCGTCATCAGCACACCGCCGGCCGGCGGACAGCCGTGGAACACCAGGCTCACCTTGTTCCAGTCCTCCTGCAGGGCCCTTGCATAGTAGCGCATGTGCGCCTGAAAGGCCCGCCCGCCTACCGTATACAGCGATCGCATCCGCTGCGCCAGACGGTCCGTTCTGGCCAAAAGGACCTCGTAGGCGGGCAATTGCCGGGGAAGGAGGTCCAGCTGCCGGGGAAGATCCATCTCCTCTGCAAAATCCCGCAAAAGCACGTCTGCGAGGTCGTTGACCGTACGCCACACGCCTTCTTCCTCCGGGGCGTTCACGCCCCGCTCCAGACGCTCCAAAAAGCGCCGGAGGGCCGCCCTTCTCCGCCGGGTGATATCTCTGACCTCCAGCCGGGGCCAGAGCACCTCATACTCCGTATCGTCCACCATGAACCGGTCTCCCCGCCGCAGAAGCTCCACGCGGCCCCCGGTTTGGGGCAGTACCTGCCGCAAAAGCTCCGCCAGGGTGAACTCCGGCTTCCGGTCCAGCACCACCGCCTCCAGCAGTTCCCCCAGCAAACCGCCCACCACCACGTCCTGCCTGCCGGGCAGCCGCAGGCCGAACAGATCCGGCAGATAGACCCGGTGCACCAATGGCAGATGGTGCGCAGCCGGCTGGTCCTGCAGGCCGGACCAGTGGTCCTTGTGAAAATGGGTCAGCAGCAGAGAAAGCCGCGCCGGGCCGCAAAGGGACCGGATATCATCCCGAATGGGATCGAAATCCACCGTCCGGTCGATGCTGCCCAGGTCCACCAGCAAGTGCTCCTTGCCGCCCAAAAGCAAACAGCCATCCCCAAATTCCACATTGTACATGCGAAGACCCATAGTCGTCCCTCTTTCCCGATCGATCGTCAACCAAAAGAAAAGAGCGCGGCAGGTCCTTTCTCCGCGCTCTTGTTCTCTTAATATCTGCGTACCACGGCAGCCACTTTTCCCAGGATCTGGGCGTAAGTGCCGTCAATGGGACTGTACGCATCATTTTCCGGCAGCAGCCAGACCCGGCCATTTTTCTGGGAAAACCGTTTGACGGTGGCTTCGTCCTCCAGCAGTGCCACCACGATCTCCCCGTTATTGGCGGTAGGCTGGCGCCGTACCACCACCAGATCTCCCGGCAGGATCCCGGCTCCCAGCATGGATTCGCCCCGCACCCGCAGCGCAAAATACTCGCCGGTGCGCCCGCCGGTATCAAAGGTCAGGTAGTCTTCAATGCACTCCTCCGCCAGAATCGGACTGCCGGCTGCCACGTTGCCCACGATGGGCACCCGGTCCTCGGAAGCAGGCGGAGTGGTCAGCGTGATGGCGCGGCCCTTTCCCGCTCCCTTTTCGATCACACCGGCCTCCTCCAGATGCTTGAGATGGAAGTGGACCGTGGAGGGGGATTTCAGCCCCACCGCCTCACCGATCTCCCGGACAGAGGGAGGATAGCCCTGCTGGCGGATACAGTCGGCAATGTACGCATAGATCTTTTGCTGCATTTTGGAAAGCTCTGCCATAGGCGTCTCCTTTCCCCATTCCAAACTATGTTGACATAAGTGTATCATAAACCGCTCCAAAATGCAACATTTGTTCCAATATCTTTCTGCAAAAATTCAAAAATTTTTGCTCCTGTGCGCCGGGCCATACAGGAATTTTTCCTTGCTTTTTTGCCTGAAACCCTTGAAATGAGTCACAGGCTATGGTATCATTATGTTCTGTGAAATGACGATTCATGCCCTTTGCATGAACATGTTGGAGGTTTTCCTATGGACGCTTTGACTCTGGTAATCACGATCCTGCAGCTGCTGTGCGGTCTTGCGATCATTCTGGTGGTCCTGTTCCAGTCCGGCAAGAGCGCCGGCCTGTCCGGCACCATCGGCGGCGTGGCGGACTCTTTCCTGGCCAAGAACAAGGCCAAGACCATGGATGCCAAGCTGGCCCGTGCCACCAAGTGGGTGGGTGCGGTGTTCCTGGTCCTGACCTTCATCCTTCTGGTGCTGCAGTAATCCAGATAAAAAAGCGCCTGCCGCATGGCAGGCGCTTTTTTTATCCGGTCCCCGAGCGGTACATGACCCCCGGCTGGGGCTCCACGCCATTGAGCGCCAGCAGCTCCTCCACGGTCACAAACCGGTAGCCCTGGGGCGTCAGCATGTCGATGATCTGGAGCGCCGCCTCCACAGAGGTGGGGTAGATATCATGGAGCAGGACAATGGAGTTTTCCTTTACGGCCCCCATCACTGCCTCCACCACCTTGGCCGTATCACGGCTCTCCCAGTCCCGGGGATCCACCGACCACTTGATCAGCGGTACATCCAGCAGTGCCCGCTCCTGCTCATCCAGCAGCCCATAAGGAGGACGGAGCCAGTAGCTCCCCTCCCCCAGGATCTGCGTGAGCAGCTGCTGGGCTCTTCCCGTTTCATCCAGGATCGTCTGGGCGCTGGCTCCCTGGAGGCGCACATGGCTCCAGGTATGGCTGCCCACCTGGTGTCCCTCCGCCTGCATGCGGCGCACCAGTTCCGGGCAGGACGCTGCCCGCTCTCCCACGAGAAAGAAGGTGGCACTGGCTCCCCGCTGCCGCAGGCCGTCCAGAAGGCGCGTGGTCGTCTCCGGCTGGGGTCCGTCGTCAAAGGTCAATGCCACATATTTCGTCTCTTCCGGCAGTCCTTCCTCCCAGGTACCAGCCTGTACGGCAGCCTCCCTATACGCGCCTCCCAACACCGCCAACAGGCAAAGCCAGATCACTGCCAGCCAACGCTTTCCCATCCTGTCGCCTCCCATTCCTGCATGTAGTTTGTACAGCTCCTGTGAAAAAACAGGTGGAAATCCCAGGCAAAGGCGGAGGCTTTCGCTTTTAGGCGGTGCAATCGCCGGTTTTTTCGCTACGCACTGTATAAAGGCGCAGAAGTTTTCCACAACGTATTGGATTCGCACAAAAAAAGCCCCCTGTCTCAAAGGAGACAGGGGGCTTTTCAGCTTGCTTACTTCACCAGCTCAATGATGGCAGTCTCAGCAGCGTCGCCGCGGCGCACGCCGGTACGCACGATGCGGGTGTAGCCGCCGTTGCGCTCAGCGTAGCTGGGGGCGATCTCCTTGAAGAGCTTCTTGCACACGTCCTCACGGGTGATGAAGCTCATGGCCTGCCGATAGGCAGCCAGATCGCTCTTCTTGCCGAGGGTGATCATCTTCTCAGCCAGGGGCTTGATCTCCTTGGCACGGGTGACGGTGGTTTCCATCTTCCCGTTGTCCAGGAAATCGGTGACCTGCTGACGCAGCATCGCCATGCGCTGGTCAGTGGTCTTGCCAAGCTTACGAGTTCCGGGCATTTCGGTTTCCTCCTTGTAAGGATTTTGGTCAGCCGGGGGCAGTCCCGCCGGCGTGGAATCAGTTGTTTTCTTCGTCGGCCAGGTGGAGGCCCATCATCGCCAGCTTGTTGATGACTTCCTCCAGGGACTTGCGGCCCAGGTTACGCACCTTCATCATCTCGTCCTCGGTCTTGGAGATCAGGTCCTCGACGGTGTTGATATTGGCGCGCTTGAGGCAGTTGAAGCTCCGAACGGAAAGGTCCAGCTCCTCAATGGTCAGCTCCAGCACCTTATCCCGCTGCGCCTCCGCCTTCTCCACCACGGTGGGCTTGCTGCCCACGTTCTCGGAAAGGTCGGTGAAGAGGGTAAAGTGATCGCACAGGATCTTGGCGCCCAGGGACACAGCGTCCCGGGCGGAGATGGTGCCGTCCGTCCAAACCTCCAGCGTCAGCTTGTCGAAGTCGCTGGAAGCGCCCACACGGGTGGGCTCCACGGTGTAGTTCACCTTATACACGGGGGTATAGATGGAGTCCACCGCGATGGTGCCGATGACGTTCTGCTGGGGCTTATTGCGGTCTGCGGGCACATAGCCGCGGCCATGGGACAAGGTGATCTCCATGTTCAGCGTGGCGCCGTTGTCCAGCGTGGCGATGTGCAGGTCGGGGTTGAGCACCTCGACCTCCCCGTCGGCCTTGATATCGCCGGCGGTGACTTCGCAGGGTCCAACCGCCTCGATGTAGACCGTTTTCACGGTCTCGCAGTGCAGCTTGGTCAGGAGGCCCTTCACATTTAAGACGATCTCCGTCACATCTTCCTTCACACCGGGAACGGTGGAAAACTCATGCTGGACACCGGCGATCTTGATGGTCGTCGGCGCGGTACCGGGCAGAGAAGAAAGCATAATACGGCGGAGCGCATTGCCCAGAGTCGTGCCATAGCCGCGCTCCAGGGGTTCCACCACGTACTTGCCGTAAGTAGCGTCGCCCGGGGTCTCGGTGCACTCAATCTGGGGCTTTTCAATTTCGATCATGCAGTTACCCTCCTTCATCTTCTCATTGCGGCCATGCTAAGCATGCCGCCGGCAAATCGTATCATCCTCGAGGGTATCCTCCAATTACTTGGAGTACAACTCGACGATGAGGTGTTCCTCGATGGGAAGATCGATGTCCTCGCGGGCGGGTTCTGCGACGACCTTGGCCACGTTGTTCTTATCCATTTCCAGCCACTTGGGGACCACGCGGGAAGCGTTGGCCTCCAGGGAGCCCTTGAACTTATCCAGGCTGCGGGAGCCTTCCTTCAGCTCGATCACATCGCCGGTCTTCACCAGGAAAGAAGGAATGTTGACCTTCTTGCCGTTGACGGTGAAGTGGCCATGCAGCACCAGCTGACGGGCCTCGGCGCGGCTCATGGCGAAGCCCAGACGATAGACCACGTTGTCCAGACGGGTCTCCAGGATGGACAGCAGGTTGGTACCGGTCACGCCGGCCTTCTTGTTGGCCATCTCATAGTAATCGTGGAACTGGCTCTCCAGCACGCCGTAGTAGCGCTTGGCCTTCTGCTTTTCACGCAGCTGCAGGCCATACTCGCTGAGCTTCTTGTTTCTCGCGTTGCCATGCATTCCGGGAGCGTAACCACGACGCTCGATGGAGCACTTGTCCGTATAGCAGCGGTCGCCCTTCAGGAAGAGCTTCTGGCCTTCTCTGCGGCAAAGGCGGCAGACTGCACCGGTATATCTTGCCATATTGCTTGTTACCTCCTCTTTCGATTACACGCGACGACGCTTCGGGGGACGGCAGCCGTTGTGGGGGATGGGAGTGACGTCCTTGATCATGGTCACTTCCAGGCCCACCGCCTGCAGAGCACGGATCGCGGCCTCACGGCCCTGACCGGGGCCCTTCACGAAGACCTCAACGGTCTTCAGGCCATGCTCCATTGCAGCGCGGGCAGCCGTCTCAGCGGCGGTCTGAGCAGCAAAGGGAGTGGACTTCTTGCTGCCGCGGAAACCGAGGCCGCCGGAGGAAGCCCAGGAGATGGCGTTGCCCTGGCTGTCGGTGACAGTTACCATGGTGTTGTTGAAAGAAGAACGGATGTGGACCTGGCCACGCTCAATGTTCTTCTTCTCACGGCGACGGCGAATGACCTTCTTGCCGCCGGTTGCTTTTGCAGTTGCCATTGTGAATCTCCCTCCTTACTTCTTCTTGTTGGCAATGGTCTTCTTGGGACCCTTGCGGGTTCTGGCGTTGGTCTTGCTGCGCTGGCCGC
>CABQCB010000057.1 GCA_902462475.1 uncultured Oscillibacter sp.
CCCTGGCATCGTGCCACAGTTTCAGCACACTGCCCATGGCTACATTCACGGTGCCGCCGGAGAGCGTGTAGTACTCCTGGCAGTCCTGGAGCAACCGGATGATCCGCCCATCCACCTGCACCGGGGCGATACCCGCCTGGTCGTTGACGGTTTTCAGGTTGTTCAATCCAGGGTAGTCGTTGTAGATATCAAAGAGCTGATGGTATTCCAGTAGCGCGTCATGGATTTCCTGGGCCTGGGCCTGGAAGGCCTCCTCCGACTCGGCGTAGCCCAGAATGGTGGTGACGGTGTCAAACAGCGTCAGGAACGTGGCCTGATACTGCTTGGGCGCGGCCTGGTCCGCCGGGGCGGCGGCACAGCCGGTCAGCACCAGCACCGAAAGGGCCAGTGCGGCGATCCGTACTCGCATGGGCTTACCGGGCGGCCTTGGTGATCAGCTCCTGGAAGCCGCCAATGGCGATGGTGACGGAGGAGGCAAGATCTGCGTCGGCGGGCTGGGTGCGCTCGCCCACGGCAATGCCGCTCACTTCCTCCGCGGTCTTGCCGGTGACGTAGGCGGCAAAGGAGGCAGCCTGCTCGTTCCACTCGGCGATAGCGCCGCCGTAGGCCTTCATGCCGTAGTTTTCGCCCAGCTGGTTCTTGGTCTGCACGGGGGTGGTGAGGTCGCTGGTGACGGCGCCGGCGGCGTCGAACTTCACGGCGGGCTGCACGCCGTCCAGCAGGCAGCTGGTGATGGTGTCGCCGCTGAACGTCACGGCGGCGATGTTGACGTCAAACTGGGCCAGGCCCTCTTCCTCCGCACCTGCGCTCTTGCTGCTGCCCAGGGAGGCGGTGGTGGTCAGCGCCAAGCGGTCGCCCTTCTGGGCGCCCAGGTGCTGGGCGCTCTCCGCGGCGGCTTCGATGGCAGCCACGTAACCGCCCAGATAAATGGTGGCCACAGAGGCAAGGTCGGCGTCGGCGGCATGGCCGGTCTCATCCACGGCGCCGTTTTTCAGCTCATCCACGGTCTTGCCCACGGCGTACTCCGCCAGGGCGGCAGCCTGCTCGTTCCACTCGTAGGCGGCACCGCCGTAGGCCTTCATGCCATAGTTCTCGCCCAGCTCGTTCTTGGTCTGGATGGGGGCGGTGAGGTCGGTGGTGATGGCACCGGCGGCGTCAAAGTTCACCGTGGCCTGCACGCCGTCAATAACGCAGGAGTCGATGACGCCCGCATCGTCCACAGTGACGGCGGCAAGCGTCACGTCAAAGCTGGCGGAGCCGGGTTCTTCCACGCCGGCGCCGGCGCTGCCGTCCAGGCTGGTGAGGACCGCCAGGCCCGTCTTGACGCTGCCCTCCGCCGCGGGAGCTGCGGGCGTCTCGGTTTCCTGGGCGCCTTCCTGGGGCGGGCAGACGTGGACCTGGGTGCCGGAGCAGCCTGCCAGCAGTCCGGCGGCCAGGGCCAAGGTCAGGATCCCTGCAAAAAAACGTTTCATAGAAGCCTCCTGTATGTGTTGATCTTGGTATTTGCAAAGAGTTTGATATAAATTTATCAAACAAAGCTTAATGACAGATAGATAGAACCTAAATAAATATTTAGAAAACAAAAAAATATGCCCTTTCGGGCATATTTTTGTCAACTCTGCCCCGGCTGGGTCACCGGGATCGTCACGCAGAACGTGACGCCGACTCCCAGTCGGTTTTCTACATCGATGTCACCGTGGTGATCTTCCACCATCTGGGCCACAATGGCAAGGCCCAGCCCTGTGCCGTACCCCTCCGACTTGGTGGTGAAGAAGGGCTCAAAAATATGGGGGATCACCTCCGGCGCAATGCCCGGTCCTGTGTCCCGCACCCGGAAGCATACGTTCTGTCCTTCCAGACTGGTGGAGAGGGTGAGCGTGCCGCCGTGCTCTTTCATGGCGTCAAAGGCATTGAGAACCAGATTCAGCAGGATCTGGGAAAGCTGCAGCTCGTTTCCGTCCATCCGGACAGCGGCGCAGGCAAGCTCCAGCCGAATCTCGACCTCCTCCGGCTTGGCGGGCTTTGCCACGCTCATGACCTTTTTGACCAGCTCATCCGGGCATAGCGGCCGGAACACGCTTTCCGAATGCTTGCGGGAAAGGTCGGAAAGACGCTGCACCAACGTTTTTGCTTTCACGGAGGTGTTGTAGATCTCCAGAATGTCGTCATAAATGGCGCTGTCGCTCTCCGGCAGCTTTTCCAGGGCCATGAGGCTGTACCCCATGATGGGGGAGAGGAGATTGTTGAATTCGTGGGAGATGCTGGAGGTCAGCGTACCGATCATCTCCAGACGCTGGTGGTGGGCCAGCTGCGCGGTTTTTCGGTTGAGGGCCTCCACGGCTTCCGCCTTGGCCTGTACCACGGCCAGCTCCTGGCGGTAGCGGCGGCTTTTTCCGGAGACGCGGATCAGCAGGATCACCAGCAGCACGAGGCCTGCGGCCATAAGACCGGCGGAGCAGACCAGCCGGGCGGCCATGGAGCGCATGGGAGACCAGAAAGCGTTGTAATCCGCTGCCACGCCCACGGCAAAATATCCGTTGGTATCTGCACCGGCAGGTGTGACGGCCAGGCGCATGGAGGACCCACCGGAATCGGGAGACAGGGCGACGAAGGACGCGCCCTCTTTATTCGCGTTCTGATAGTGCAGCAGTACTGCCCCTGCGTCGGATGCGGTGTTCGGGGCGTCGGACAGGAGCACTGCGGTGAGCGCGCCGTCCTGGGGGAGGACCAGGGTGGTGCCGCGGACATCCATCAGGAGGACCTGCTCCCGGTAATTTTCCCGGTCTGCCGGCAGCGCAGCGGTGATTTGGTCATAAAAGCCGGAGAGTGTCAGGACCAGCCCGTCATATAGGCCGGGAGAGCGCTCATGGAGCAGGGCCAGATAGATCCCGCCGCCGTCGTCCAGACAGACCAGGGCCTCCTCTGGGGAGTCCGGCGTGACCTGAGGGGCGAAACGCAGCCCCTGGAGCTGCCGGGAAGCAGGGTACGGCGTTCCGTCTTGCACGGACAGAGCCGAGCAAAAGTCCAGGTCCTGTCCGGTCAGGGCGCTTTCCAGTGCCAGTGCTGCCTGACGGGGGTCGCCCTGCTGCCAGGCATCGCGTGCGGGCGGCGTGTCCGCGGCGGCACAGAGACGATCGAAAGAATCCTCCAGCACTGCGGCAATGGCCTGGTCCACGGTATGGCCGGTATGCAAAAGGCGCTGGTCCGCACTTTGAAGAACGGCTTCCCCATACCGGCGGATGGCCTGCTGTCCTGCGGCGGCACCCAAAAGCACCAGAATCAGCCCCAGGACAAAGAGCAGTCTGGGCAGCCTTTTTACGTGCATATGAGTTTCCTCCCCTTGTCAAGTGCGCTTTGAAAAATTATACTATGGGGAAAGGGAAGCTGTAAAGGAGGTTGTTTATGGCAGACAGAGTCCTGATCGTTGACGATGATGAAGCGGTATGCACCATGCTCTATAAGGTGATCCGCAGCAATGGCATTGAAGCAGACACCGCCGCCTCCGGCGCTGAGGCTCTGCGGATGGTGGAGCAGGGAAACTATGATCTGATGCTGCTGGATGTGAATATGCCGGGAATGGATGGGTTTGAGGTGGTGCAGACCCTACGGCAGCGGGGCGTACGCATCCCTATCATGATCGTCAGCGGACGGCAGGAGGACTACGACACCCTCTACGGTCTGGATCTCGGGGCGGACGACTATGTGACCAAGCCCTTCAATCCCGTGGTGCTGGGGGCGAAAGTAAAGGCGCTGATCCGGCGGAGCCGGAATCACAGTGCAGGCTCCGGCGAGGAGATCATTGCGGGGCCCTTCCGCTATCATACGGGAACGCTGCGGTTTTATAAAAACGGCCGGGAGATCCCCCTATCCTCCAAGGAAAACGCGATGATGAAGCTGTTCATCGACAATGTCAACCGCATATTCTCCAAGGACATGCTCTATGACATGATCTGGGGCGGGGCGATCATCGATGAAAATGCCATCATGGTCTATGTGAACCGTCTGCGGCAGAAAATTGAGGATGACCCGTCGAAACCCCGGTATATTCAAACGGTCCGGGGGCTGGGCTACCGTTTTTTGGTTTGACGGCAGATTCTGCGGAGATACCGGTCTCCGTTTGCCGGAAAGAACGGGATCCGCAGCGTGCGCAATGCAGAAAAAAGACACGCTTTGCAGCGTGTCTTTTTAAGTATCCGCACAGCCTGTGACTTCCCGGCCGCCTGTGCCGGAAAGCCTGCCGGCAGAGAGGTCATACATGACCCGAGGAATATGCCTTTGATTGGTCCGCGTTTCCCAGCATATGGACGATGGAGGGGAAGAAGAAGCGGGCCATCTCCTCGGGGCTGGTGGTGTCATGCTCCAAAAGCCATTCCAGAGTGGTATTGAACAGTGCGCCGATATACATGTAGAGCTGGTACTTTTCTATGGAGGAAGAGGGCATGGTCCCCTCAATGCTCTCATGGAACCGGTTCAGCTCTTCCAGAAAGACGAACGCAAATCCGGAGCGGTACAGGTCCAGAATGTAGCTTCGATAAGTATGAAAATATTGAAAGCTCAGAAGAATATTTTCATAGGTATAAAAGCTCTCCTGTCCCGGCGGGATTTTGCTGCGGAAATCGTCCAGCACGTCCCGGATCAAGGTGACCAGCACATCCTCTTTGGAACAGTAATTCCGGTAAAAGGAGGCGCGCGCCACGCCCGCCCCCTCCACCAGCTCCGTGATGGTGATCTCGGAGAGACTCTTTTTCTGCATCAGGGAAAAGAGCGTATGGGTGATGTTTTTTTTGACGCGGAGATTGGCTGCCCTTCGTTTGTCCATACCGTTGGCCCCTTTGAAATATGAGACATAAGCGCAGAAATTGTCTCAGTGCCGGGAATTGATGCATCTGAGACTATGTGATACACTTGTCTCGTATTTTATCATGATTTTCCGCCTTGTCAATGAATGGAAGACGAAGCGGACCGCGGCAAACACCCCAGCCTTGCGGAAAGCCCGCTTTTTACAGCGGCTTGAAGGTCGGAATGGGCAGCTTTGTGCGTCTGATGTGCCCCGCTGAGGGGATCGCCGCGGGAGAGAGGTAACATCACCGAATCCAAAGGAAAGGCAGCTATCAAACGATGAAAGTGGCGATTGCAACCGATACAAACAGCGGCATGACCCGGGAAAAGGCACGGGAGCAGGGGATCTATCTTTTGCCCATGCCCGTGATCATAGAGGACAAGATGTACCTGGAGGGGACGGATATTACCAGCGCACAGCTGTATGAGGCCATGCATCAGCATCAGACCATTTCCTCTTCCCAGCCGTCCCCGGGGCAGATCCTGGAATTTTGGGACGGCATTTTGCAGGATGGATATGATGAGATCGTCTATATCCCCATGTCCAGCGGACTGAGCAACTCCTGCTGCAACGCGATCCGTTTTTCTCAGGAGTATGAGGGCAAGGTCCAGGTGGTGGATAACCACCGGATCTCTGTCACCCAGGAGACGTCCGTCCAGTGTGCCCAAAAGCTGGCCGGACAGGGCATGGGCGCCAAGGAGATCCGGGAATACCTGGAGCAGAGGGCCTATGACGCCAGCATCTATATCACGGTGGACTCCATGGAATATCTGAAAAAGGGCGGGCGGATCACGCCGGCGGCGGCAGCGTTTGCCACTGTGCTGAATCTGAAGCCCGTGCTGACGATCCAGGGCGACAAGCTGGATGTTTACACCAAGGCGCGGGGCATGAAGCAGGCGGAGACAAAAATGATCGAGGCAGTCCGGCAGGACCGGCTGACACGCTTTGGAGAGGTTCCTGATTCCCAGCTGCGGGTGGAGACTGCGGGAACCTTTGAGAGCGAAGAGCAGGCACAGCGGTGGCGGCAGCTGGTCCAGGCGGAATTCCCCACGATCCCGGTATCCTATGTGCAGCTGCCCTGCAGCATCGCCTGCCACGTGGGGATCAACGCCGCCGGGACGGGAATCGTGAAAAAGGAGGCCTGAGGGGAAAGGGGAAACGCTCCCCTGAAGAATAGAAACTATGGTTGAGCAGAAAAAAATACAGCTTTTTGAAGAAATAGCTGTTCCCAAAGCGGTGTTCACCCTGGCCATCCCCACGATCCTCAGCTGTCTGGTGATGGTCATCTACAATCTGGCGGATACCTATTTTGTGGGGATGCCTGTACTGCTGGCATTCAATGCGGTGAATAACCTCTTTGGAGTGGGCAGCTCCAGCATGATGAGCCGGGCGCTGGGCAAGCGGGAGTATGAGACGGTGCGCCGCAGTTCCGCATTCGGCTTTTACTGTGCGCTGCTGAGCGGGATCTTGTTTTCCATTGGCTTTGCGGCGCTGCAGCAGCCGGTTTTGAACCTGCTGGGAGCGGACGCGGAGACCATGGCGGCTACCAGTGCCTATTTGAAATGGACGGTCATCTGCGGTGCGGTCCCCGCGATTTTGAATGTGGTCATGGCGTATCTGGTGAGAGCAGAGGGCTGCGCGATCCATGCCAGTGTGGGCACCATGAGCGGCTGTCTTCTGAATATTTTGCTGGACCCGGTCTTTATCATGCCGTGGGGGCTGGGAATGGGCGCCGCGGGAGCGGGACTTGCCACATTTTTATCCAATTGCGTGGCCTGTGTTTACTTTCTTGTGCTGATGCTCGTGCGGCGGAAGCGCACGTATATCTCCCTGTCGCCCAAGGCCCTGTGCATGGAAAAGGGGATCGTATATGGGGTGTGCGGCGTGGGCATTCCGGCAGCCATCCAGAATCTGCTCAATGTGACGGGCATGATGGTGCTCAATAATTTCACCGCATCCTTTGGCTCCGACGCGGTGGCGGCTATGGGCATTGCCCAGAAGATCAACATGGTCCCCATGTATGTGGCGCTGGGACTGAGCCAGGGGATCATGCCTCTTTTGAGCTATAACTTCGGCAGCGGCAATATCCGCAGATTCAAGGAGGTCCTCTGGTTCTGCATGCGGATGGCGGTCGCGTTCATGGCCGTGGTTTCCGCTGCATATTTTTGCGGTGCCAGGTGGCTTGTGGCATTGTTTATGGAAAATGAGTCCATTGTGTCCTATGGCTACCGTTTTTTAAGAGGGCTCTGCCTGGCTATGCCGTTTTTGTGCACGGACTTTCTGGCCGTGGGTGTATTTCAGGCGTGCGGCATGGGAAAGCGGGCGCTGAGTTTTGCCATCCTGCGCAAGATCGTCCTGGAGATCCCGGCGCTGTTTCTCTGGAATGCGCTCTGGCCCCTCTACGGGCTGGCTTACGCCCAGCCTACGGCGGAGGTCATTCTGGCGGCAGCGGCGGTTATTACCCTGTACCGCCTGAGCCGGGAACTGGAGGCGAGAAAACCTGCGCCGGAGAAGGGCTGACATTTGCTGAGTTTGGAGGAAGTGTCCAAATGACCAAGAATTTTGCGCACCGCGGATACAGCGGCAGATACCCGGAAAACACCATGCTGGCGTTCCGTAAGGCGGTGGAAGCCGGGGCAGACGGCATCGAGCTGGACGTACAGCTGACGAAAGATGGGGTCCCCGTTATCATCCATGACGAGCTGGTGGACCGCACTACTGACGGGAAGGGGCTTGTAAAGGATATACCCCTTACCCAACTGCGACAGCTGGATGCGTCCTACATTTATGCCGGACAGTACGGCGTAAACCCCATTCCCACGTTCCGGGAGTACTGCGAGTTCGTTCAGGACCTGCCCATCATCACCAACATTGAGCTGAAGACCGGTGTTTTTGAGTACCCCGGTATTGAAGAAAAAATCTGGGACATGATCCGGGAATTCCGCCTGGAGGATAAGGTCATCCTTTCCTGCTTCAATCACTTTACCATATTGCGGATGCAGAAGATCGCGCCGCAGCTCAAGTACGGCTTCCTCACGGAGGCATGGATCATTGACGCGGGAAAGTACTGCCATACCCACGGCGTGCCCTGCTACCATCCGAATTTCCGCAGCCTGACCCACGAGGCAGTCCGGGAGCTCAAGCAGTACGGCCTGGAGATCAACACCTATACAGTGAACACTGAGGAAGACGCCCGCGACCTGATCGAAAAGGGTGTGGACATCCTCATCGGCAACTATCCGGAGATGGTCCGCTCTGTGCTGGCTGCCGGATCGGACCACAGTGCATCATAAGGATCGCCCCCGCTTTTCAAAAAATCGAAAAGCGGGGGCTTTTTTATATGCCGGCGCAGAAAGGACTTGACAACAATCTTCTACAAATATAGAATATAATCAGATACTACAAATGTAGCACAGGAGGTGCCGTTATGTCACAGGAGATCCGCAGGCTCCCGGACGCGGAGCTGGAGGTCATGCAGGCGGTGTGGGACTGCGAGGTGCCGGCGGAGCGCAGCGCCATCCAGGAGCGGCTGAGAGACACCCATCCCGTGGCGCCCACCACGCTTTTGACGGTGCTGGGCCGTCTTGCGGAAAAGGGCTTTTTGGAGATCGACAAGACCCATCGCAGCGCCCGGTATACGCCCTTGATCACCCGGCAGGCGTACCTTGCCAGCCAGAGCCGCCGCTTTTTGGACAAGCTCTGCGGCGGCAGCCTGCCTGCCTTTGCCTCGGCGCTGTGCGACGGGGGACTCACCCGGGAGGAGCTGAAAGAGCTGCGGGCGCTGCTGGAGGAGGATGCGCTATGATCGAGATCAGCGGAGAGACGATCATTCGGGGCTTTTTGGTGGCGCTCCTCAGTGGTACCATGGCCTATGTGGTCTATGATGCGGGGGCACGAAGCACAGGTTCAGAGAAAAATGGACCGCGCTACCGCCCGCTACTTGGGGGCTATGTGTTGCCGATGTATCTGGTGTGCCTTTTCGGGTTGAATGCTATATCCGGGGGTGATCGTCAGCTTTCCGCCGCTGTATCCATGTGCTTTGGGATTTTCCTTCAGATTTGCCTGTACTATGCCGTGCTGCTGCCGGTGCTGCCGCTGCTGCGGCGGCGTATCAGCGCCGTGGCCTGCGCCATGCTGTGGCTGGTGCCGACCTATCTGTACATCGCCTTTTACAGCTTCATGGAG
>CABQCB010000058.1 GCA_902462475.1 uncultured Oscillibacter sp.
ACACGGCGGGCAGCAGGGCGGCGGCCTGGGCGGTGAGCTGACGCACGCTGTCCGCGCCCAGCCGCCAGCCTACCATGAGGGCCAGCAGCAGCGCCGTCAGACCGATCACCGCCCACTCGGCTTGAGACAGCTTCCGCCTCATCATACCCACCTCCCGGACCACACCGGCCCATCCCGCGGCGCCTGTCAGGGAAAAGCCGGGATGGGGCTTTTTTTCGAAATTTCTGTTCCGGCGGTTGTGCCGGACAAGAGAATTTGCTATAATATCCTCGCGGAGGGATCCCTAAGGGACCGCTTTCCCACAGGATTTGGAAAGAGAATGTCTGGTTCAGGCGGGGCGCCGCCCGCCTCCAGATCAGTATAACACATCGGATGGGAGTTTCCTATGAAAAAATATCGTTTTTATTCCGGACTGATTGCTTTTTTTCTCCTGGCCTGCCTGTGCGCCTTGCCCGCCGCCGCACTGGAGGACCCGGCCCCCCAGTGCCGGGCGGCCATCGTGGTGGATGGGGACTACGGCGATGTGCTCTATGCGTACAACGCCTATGAAAAGATGTACCCCGCTTCCATCACCAAGATCATGACCTCTCTTCTGGTGCTGGAGGCGGTGGACAGCGGCCAGCTCACCCTGGACCAGCCCATCACCGCCTCCACCACGGCGGCGGTGGTGCCGGAGGGAAGCTCCACCGCCAATCCGCGCATTGAGGCCGGCGAGGTGCTCACGGTGGAGCAGCTGCTCTACTGCGACCTGATTACCTCGGCCAACGAGGCGTGCAATATTCTGGCCGAGACGGTGGGCGGCTCCATCGAGAACTTTGTGGACATGATGAACGCCAAGGCCCGGGAGTTGGGTATGGAGGACACCCACTTCGTCAATCCCCACGGCTTCCACGACGAGGACCACTATACCACCGCCTATGATATCACCATCATGGCTCGTGCTGCCATGGAGCATGAGACCTTCCGCACCATCGTGGCCACCCAGACCTACACTATCCCTGCGACCAACCTGAACGGGGAACGGGTGCTGCACACCACCAATGCCCTGATCGGCAACTGGATCTACAGCGGCTACCTCTACTCCAAGGCCATCGGCATCAAGACCGGATCCACCACCCCCGCCGGGCAGTGCCTGGCCTCCGCCGCGGTGGACGATGACGGGCGTACATACTACTGCGTGGTGCTGGGGGCGGAGACGGTGGATAACGGCGACGGCACCACCACCCGCTATTCCTTCTACGAGTCCCGGCGGCTGTTGGAGTGGGCCTTTGACAACTTCGAGCGGGTGACCCTGTTGGATGAGAACACCGAGGGGGTGCTCCGGGAGGTGTCCGTATCCCTGTCCGACGAGACGGACCATGTGATCGTCCAGCCGGTGGGGTCCATTGAAGCCACCCTGCCCACCGACTATGACCCGGCTCGGGTGGAGTATCAGGTAGAGCTGGCGGACGGCGTGGAGGCCCCGGTGGAGAAGGGAACCAAGCTGGGCACCGTGAGCGTGGTGTACGACGATGTGAACTACGGCACTCTGGACTTGGTGGCAGCTGACAGTGTGGCCCGGTCCGACTTCCAGTACTACGTCAAAACGGTAAAGGACTACCTGGGCATGTGGTGGGTCCGGGCGCTGCTCATCGTGGCGGTCGCGCTCATCCTGTTCCTGGTGGTGTGGCTGGGCGTCATCCGTCCCCGGCGGAAGCGCCGCTACCGTTACAGCAGCCGCTCCGGCGGCCGGCGGTACCAGGGCCGGCGGCGGAGATAACGCACAACAGCTTGAAAGGGTCAAGGCCCCGGGCGGCGGATGCCGCTCGGGGCCTTGCTTTGCCTGCCGGAGCCGGATTTATTCCACGAAGCCCTCAGAGTTCATGTACTTGACCGCCTCGATGGCCGCGATACGGCCGGAGTTGATGGCGTAGGACATGGTGGAGCCGGGGTTGTAGAAGCAGTAGCTGTCGCCGAACACGGTGGCACAGTCGGTGCCGCAGGAGTACAGACCGGGGATCTTGTCTAGCTGGGTGTCCAGCACCTCCATGTTTTCGTTGACCTTGATGCCGCCCAGAGAGCCGTAGCCGGAGGGGAAGTGACGGGCCACATAGTACTTGGGCCCTTCTACCGCCTTGAGGTAGCGGGCGGGCTTGCAGAACTGCCAGTCGTAGCCGCCCGCCATGTCGTTGTATTCGTCCAGGGTCTTTTTCAGGTTCTCCAGGTTGATGCCGGTGGTAGCGCACAGCTCCTCCAGGGAGTCGAACTCCCAGAAGTTGCGCTCCACATTCTCGCTGTAGGACACGTCCTTGTCCTCGCTGGCAAAGACGGAGTTCTCCACATCGGACTGTTCGCCGGCCAGATAGAGCTTCTTCTCATGCTCCCACTTGTCCAGGGTGCGGATGCCGTGGTGGTAGGTGATGTAGTCCAGGCCGTTCTGCTTGTAGTAGTCCAAAATCTCGGAGCCGATGATGGAAAAGCCGCAGTTCTTCTTCTGCTGAAGCAGGCTGTTGCCGGTGTAGGTGGTGTTGTCCATGTAGAACTCGTTCATGAACCGCTTGCCGTCCAGGTTGACCATCAGGTTGGGCTGGCGCATGGTCTCGGACAGGGTCTTGAACAGGTCGGTGACGCCGGGGGTGTTGTAAGTGACCTCCATGGTGACGGGGGCCTCCTTGCCGCCAGCCCGCCATACCATGTTCATACCGTCACCGTCCAGGCCGGGGATGCGGAACGTGAACATATCCTCACCCCACTTGAAGCCCAGGCGCTCCTCGATCATCTTTACGTTGTTGCCGATGCCGCCGGTGGCCACGATAACGGCGTTGGCCATGCACTCGATGGGGGTGCCGTCCTCCCGCTCGGCCTTGACGCCGATGATCTGGCCCTTGTCACCCTTGATCAGATCCTTGACTGCAGTGTGGAATTGGAAGTCCACCCCCAGCTCCACGCCGTAGTCGGTCATGTTCTTGATGTTGACCGAGGCGCAGCGCTCAGTGGGCTTGTTAGTTCCGGGCACCTTGATGATGTGCTGGGTCTTATGGGAGTTTTTGAAGTATTTGTACACGCCCTGGAACTGGGTGCCCATGCCCATCAGCCAGTCGATGGTGTCGGCGGACATGTTGAACCAGCGGCGGACCAGCTTGGCGTCGGCGCGCCAGTGGGTGTACTCCATGAAGTCCAGGAAGGCCTCGTCCTTGGTCCAGTAGTACATATCCTCCTTCTGCAGGCGGGACTCCACGGCGAACAGGGCCATGCCCATGTTGGCCGCGCCGCCGGTGGTGCCGGACTTCTCAAAAGCGATGACCTTGCCGCCCCCCCGCTCGTTGAGCAGCTCCTGGGCCTGAACAGCGGCGGACAGGCCGGACATACCGGCGGCAACGACGACAACGTCGGCTTCCATTTTAATGCTCATAGTTTTGCTCTCCTTTAACTCAAATCAATATCGGTTCCGGCTTTAGTCCTGGGAGATCACGCCGGTATGAGTACGATAGCGGCGGATGATGCGCCCATCCTTACGCACTACGGTATTGGGACCCACCACTTCGGTGATCTCCGGGGCGTTGGGGTCGATGGGCCGCTCGGGCTGGCACAGGTGGGGACGGTTCTTCTTCCGCCGGGCCAGGGGCTTGGGGTTCAGGTCGAAGGCGGAGGTATGGCTCAGGGCCACCTGGTCATACCCCTCGGCGGAGCCGGTGGGGATGTTGATCTGGATGCCGGCGGAGGCGGCGCCCGCGCCGCCCTTCTTCATATTGGCGCACACCCCGGCTTTGCAGCGGTGGCGCAGCACATGGGCGGTCCAGTCGTTGTAGTAGGTCTCCAGGGAGGTCTTGTACAGCTCCACACACCTGCCGCTGAGCTCACAGTCGGCGGCGATGTACATGGTCTGGCACAGCTCCTGAAGCAGCTCGATGTCCTCCATGGTGCCTTTGTCCAGGGTGATGTCCTTGCCGATGAGGTACAGCTGCTTCAGCCCGTCCCGGCAGAAGGTGCCCTTGCCGCAGGTATTTTTCATGGCGGTTTCAGCCACATTGACAGCCCACTGGACGGGACAGACATCGTCGGCCTTATTTAAGATCTCGTCGATAGAGGGCAGTATCTCCGCAGTTTTCGCGCAATTCATAATCATGATCTGTTCCCTCCTTATCACTTTACATAGGCAGTCCACATCTTGGGCTTGTGGAGCTGGCAGCGCAACGGGCACTTCAGGCAGCGGCCCGCCTCGTACTTGGCCATGGCCTCAGAGAAGGAGTTGTCCACCCGGTTGAAGTTGTCCCGGCGCTCCTCGCAGGAGAGAATGTCCGGCTTGACGCGGCCAAAGTTGGCAAAGCCCTCGATCTTGCCGATGTAGGGGTCGGCAGGAGGCAGGTCGGCCAAATGCTCTTCAATGTTGCCGTCGCCGCCCAAGTAGGCGTCAATGGTTTCGGCGGCGGTGCGGCCGCCGGCGATGGCGTCGATGACGGCCTTGGTGCCGGTGACCACGTCGCCGGCGGTGAATACGCCCTCCAGGCTGGTCTTAACGCCGCTCTTGCCGGTGGCGGGGTCGACGGGATAGCCCAGACGGTTCAGTTCCAGACCGAAGCTGGCAGTCAGGTCGGTTTTCTGGCCGGAGGCGAAGATGACCACGTCGCAGGGCACCACCTCGTCGGTGCCGGGGATGATGTCCACCTCCAGGCCGTTGGGGCCAAACTTAAAGGAGGACACGGCCACCACGTTCAGGCCGGTGACCCGGCCATTTTCCACGTTGAAGCCGGAATTGGTGTAGCCGGAATAGACCTTCACGCCCTCCTCCTGGGCCTGCTCGATCTCCTCATCGTCGGCCAGCATCTTGTCCCGGCTCTCCAGGCAGACCACGCTCACCGAGGCGCCCAGACGGGCGGAGGTGCGGGCCGCGTCGAAGGCCACGTTGCCGCCGCCAAAGACCAGAACCTTGGTGCCTTGGCCGATGTGAGGCTGGAAGTCGTCCAGTTCTCCCAGGGCCACGGCCTTGAGGAACTTCAGGGCGGTGGTGTTCTGCTCGTCCACCATGTTCTTGGTGGGGATGACCTTGCCCTCGCTGGCGCCCACGGCCACCAGAACCGCGTCGTAGTCCTTTTTCAGCTGGGCCACATTGTCGATGTTGGAGTTGTACTGGATCTGGATGCCGGACTCGGACACAATGGTGTCGACCTCTTTCTGCAGGTCCTCCCGGGGCATCCGGTAGGAGGGGATACCCACGGCCAGCATGCCGCCGGCCACCCGGTTGCGCTCGAACACGGTGACGTCATGGCCCTTCTTGCCCAGGTAGTAGGCGGCGGTGAGTCCGCAGGGGCCGCCGCCCACCACGGCCACCTTCTTGCCGGTGGCGGGCAGGTGGTAGGCCTTCTCCTTCCAGCTCTCCTTGGTGTCGTGCTCCACGGCGAAGCGCTTCAGGTCCCGGATGGAGATGGCCTCGTTCAAGCCCTTGCGCTTACAGCCCTTCTCGCAGTAGTGGGTACACACATAGCCCAGGGCGTGGGGGAAGGGGACCTTCTCCCGAATGACACCCACGGCCTTGTCATATTCCCCAGCGGCGATCATGCGCAGGTAGTTGGGCACATTGATGTGGGCGGGACACTCCAGCGTGCAGGGGATGAGGGCCTGTTCCCGGGGTACGTCGGTGCGGAAGATACCCTCCCGGTCCTGGAGCGCGCCAGTGGGGCACACCTCCACGCAGGCACCACAGAAGCGGCAGTCTGCCTCGGGCAGAGAGAAGTCATTGAGGGTGCCCACATACGTTTCCCCGGTCTCGTCCACCCGGTTGTAGCGCAGCACATTGACGCCTCGAACGTCGGCGCACACCCGGACGCAGCGGCCGCACTGGATGCAGCGGACCATGTCCCGGTCGATGAGGGGGTTGTTTGTGTTAAGATTGACGGTCTCCTTGTGAAACTCCCGCATGCCGGGGTGGTTCACGCTGGAGAGATACTGCTGCAGGGCCTGGAACTCACAGTTGCCGAAAGAACGGCAGCCGGTGCACTGGGGATGGCTGGCCATCATCACCTGCATGGAGGTGCGGCGGATGGCGTCCAGCGTCTCCCCCTTGGTGTGGACCTTCATGCCCTCCTTCACATAGGTCATGCAGGAGCAGACCGGGCCGTCCTGCCCCTCGATGTCCACCACACACAGCTTGCAGCCGCCCTGGGCCTCCAGGTCGGGGTGCGAGCAGATGTGGGGGATGTAGATGTCGGCGGCCAGGGCTGCGTTCAGAACGCTCTGGCCCTCTTCCGCCTCGATTTGGGTCCCATCGACCCACAGTTTCACCTTTCCCACGTTACGATACCTCACATTTTGTAAAATGTACTGTTTTGGACCGGCAAAGAGCCGGTCCCTTCCTCACGAAAACCATAACAATGCAAGACTTGTGCCAACTTTACCCCGTGCTCTGGTATGGAAAATTCAGCGGTTTAAAAAACAATCTAGATCCAATAATGTTCCAACGCGCAAAAATGGTTCAAAACGACACAAAAAACGACACATGGAACAACGCAGACGGAACGAAAGTGGAGCCAGCCTGCAAAGCGGTCGGAACGGCGGAACGCACAGGGACACAGATCTGACACCCAGCTGTCAGACACAAGATCATTATACAGGAAAATGCGAAAAATTCAATGGGAGCTGCCGGTATTTTTGGGCAGGATTCCGGCGGCTGCGCCCTGTGCCCCTTGATTGACAGCCGGAAGTTTGGTATAGTGGAAAAAATAAAATGCAGCAGGAGGACTTTGCCATGCTCAAGGTGGACCACATCAGCGTTATGAATCTGGAAAATGCGATCCGGGGGGCACGAAACCCCCTGAACAGCTGGGCCCGCAGCGACAGCTGTTACAATGAAACGGGGGAGTATGTGCTGGGGGAGAACGACCTGTCCTTGGCCGGACGGCTGTGCCGGGCGGGGAGCGATCACCGGAAATTCATCCGCCAAATCCTGGTGTCCATGGATATCACTGCCCCCCTGTACTGGTGGAAGGAGTTTGACACCTATAAAGTAGGCACCGTGGCCAACTCCACCTCCACCATGCACAAGATCCACGCCAAGCCCTTTGAGTTGGCAGACTTCAGCACGGATCACATGACTGCCGCCACCTTGGCCCAGTTCCGGACCTGGGTGGATTATCTGGAGCAGGTGCGCCTGCGCTATATGGAGAACAAAGATAAGGCGGACTGGTACGACCTCATTCAGCTGCTTCCCACCAGCTATGACCAAAAGCGCACCGTCACCCTCAACTACGAGGTGCTGGCCAATATCTACTTTGCCCGCCGCAGCCACAAGCTGGACGAGTGGCACACCTTCTGCGGCGTCATCGCCGCCCTGCCCTACGCCCAGGAGATCATTCTGGCCTGCGGACAGGAAGAAAAGTGAATCTCATCGTGATCGCGGACCGCCGGTGGGGCATCGGTAAGGACGGCAGACAGCCCTTTTTTCTAAAAGAGGATCTCCGGCGGTTTCGAGAACTGACCCTGAGGGGATGTGTGATCATGGGACGCAGGACGCTGGAAGGGCTGCCTGGAGGGCGGCCCCTATCCGGGCGGCGGAACCTGGTGCTGTCTCGGACGCCAGGGTTTGTTCCCGAGGGGGCGGAGGTCTGCCGTAGTCCGGAGCAGGCTGCGGCGCTGGCCGGGCCGGAGGCCTTCGTCATCGGCGGGGCCGGAGTCTACCGGGCCATGCTGCCCTGGTGTGTCCAAGCCTACGTCACCCGGGTGGAGGAGGCATTTCCCGCCGACTGCTGGATGGTGGACCTGGACCGGGCACCGGAGTGGCGGCTGGCCGAACGGTCCGCTCTCATACAGGAGCAAGGACTGCATTACCGTTTTGCACGGTATGTAAGGGAATGAAACGAGGCCGCCGGGACATCCCGGCGGCCCAAACTGGTTTGACCGGAAAGGACTGTTTCTTGCCTGCAAAATATGGTACAATGGAACCGTCAATCACCAGGGGAAAGAAGGTAGGAGCATGGCTTTGGAGGAACGCACGCCGCTGACCCAGCTTCCGGGTATCGGCCCGGCCAAGGGCCGGGCGCTGGCCAGGCTGGGGCTGGAGCGGCTGGGGGACTTGCTGGAGCACTTTCCTCAGCGGTATGAGGACCGGCGGCGGTGTTGGACCATCCGCCAGGCCCCCCTGGAGCAGCCCTGCTGCGTGTCCGCCTTGGTGGCGGAAAGCCCCCGCCTGGCCCGGATCCGGAAAGGGCTGGAGCTGGTGAAGGTCAGAGCGGTGGACCACACGGGGGTGCTCCATCTGACCTTTTTCAACCAGGCGTATCTGAAAAACGCCCTGTCCCCCGGGGTGACTTATGTGTTTTACGGCCGGGTGGATGAGCTGGGCCGGGCGCGGACCATGGCCAATCCTGTGTTCGAGCGGGAGGGGGAGGGCAGGTACACCGGCCTCATTATGCCAGTATATCCCCTGACTGCGGGCGTATCCAACCATTTGATGGCCGGCCTTGCCCGGCGGGCGGTGGAGGTGTGCGCGCCGGAGCGGGAGGAAATTTTGCCCGAACCCCTGCGCCTGACCTATGGCCTGTGCCAGGTGGAGTACGCCTATCGCAATATCCATTTTCCCAAAGACTTTGAGGCTCTAGAGCTGGCCCGGCGGCGGCTGGTGTTTGAGGAACTGCTGGTGCTCACCTGCGGCATGGCTCTGCTGAAAGAGCGCCGGGGGCAGGGGGCTGGCCGGGGGCTGGACCGGGGCCGGGTGGAGGACTTTCTGTCCCTGCTCCCCTTTTCGCCCACCGGCGCCCAGCGGCGGGCTATGGAGGATATGGCGGCAGACCTGGCCTCCGGCCGGGCTATGAACCGTCTGGTCCAAGGGGATGTA
>CABQCB010000059.1 GCA_902462475.1 uncultured Oscillibacter sp.
GGGTCGCCGGCACCGCCGCCAATGGCCACATTGACCAGATTGCCGTCCTTCAGTGCCACCACGCCCCGCAGCTCCAGGGGGATGGTCACCCACTGGTACTTGCGCAGTCCGCCGTAGTAGTGGGTCTTGAGGTAGGCCACCTCGCTGTCCTCATAGAGGGGGTTGGGCTTGAGGTCCAGCCGGGGAGAGTCGATGTGGGCCGCGGCGATCTGGACGCCCTGGTCCAGCGGCGCACGGCCGATGTGGGCCAGCATGACCGCCTTGCCCCGGTTGCACACATACACCTTGTCGCCGGGCTTGAGTTCCATGCCAGGGGTAAAGGGACGGTATCCCTTCTCCCGGGCCAGGCGCACGCTCTCCGCCGCGCACAGCCGCTCGGTCTTTCCGGCGTCCAGATACGCCATATAATCCCGGCAGTAGGGCTCCATATGCTCCAGTGCCGCCGCGTCCAGACGGTCATAGCCGTTTTTCCGGTTGGACAGCAGCTTCTTTTTCAGTTCCTTGATCTCAGGCTTGTCCATGTGCCTTTTCCTCCTTCACGGCCTCTACCAGCCGTTCAAAAAATTCCCGGGCCTCCTGTTGGAAGGCCTCTGCCGTCTCTGCGCCGTTGTTGAGCTCGCAGTCACATTTGCTGCGGTAGTACTCGTCGGGCTTCTGGGCGGAGATCCGCAGACGGGCGTACTGCTCGGAGATGCCGTCCCGGGCCATGATGCGCCGCACCCGCAGCTCCAGCGGCGAGGTGATGGCCACCGTCCGGTCGCACAGAGCGTCCGCACCGCTTTCCAGCAGGTTGATGGCGTCGATGGCATACAGCCCGGTGCCTCCCGCCTCCAGACGGCGGCTGATCTCCGGCCGCAGGAACTGGTAGACGATGGCGTTGAGCTGTTCCAGGCGGTCCTTGTCCTCAAAGACCTCCTTGCCCAGGCGCTGACGGTCCAGCCGGCCGTCCATGCTGAATACGCCGGGGAACGTGGTGTGGATGGCGTTGCGCATATCCTCGTTGTGCTCCAGCATGTCGTGGTACAGCGCGTCGCAGTCGATGACTGTGCCCCCCATGGACTCGATGGCCCGCAGAGCGCTGGTCTTTCCCGCGCCGGTGCCGCCGGTGAGGCCCAGCACCACCTTGGTGCTGTCCGCTTCGATCACGTGGAACCCGGCGGCCTTTTTCAGCCGGTTGCCCACGGCCAGGCCCAGTCCCCGGTTATCCGGGCACTGGGCGTAGATCTCCTGCACGCCGCTGTTGTCAAAGGTACGCAGGGCGTCGAACACACGCTGGGAGTGAGCCAGCTTGTCGCCGCTGGGGCCCAGGGTGTGCACCTCCTGCTCCTTGAAAAGATGGGCAAATTCATCAAAGCAGATGACGCCGTCTCCCGGTTTGACCCGCCGGGCGATCTCCTGGGCGGACTTCTCCGGCGCGCCCGTGACCACCGTCACCGGGGCCTTGGGGGCGTAGTGGCGGTACTTCATGCCCGGGGCCTTGGGCTTCTCGCCCTCCCCCAGGGCCCGGGTGACCGCCTTGTCCACGTCGATGTGGCCGATGAGCCGCTCCAGGTCCTCCAGAGGCAGTCCGCCCGGACGCAGCAGACGGGGCGGATCGCACGTCAGGTCCAGGATGGTGGACTCCACGCCCACGGCGCAGGGGCCGCCGTCCACCACGCCCTCGATCTTGCCGTCCATGTCCTCCAGCACGTCCTGGGCGGTGGTGCAGCTGGGACGGCCGGAGGTGTTGGCGCTGGGCGCCGCCACGGGGATACCGGCCTCCCGGATGATGGCCAGCGTCACCGGGTGATCGGGGCAGCGCATGGCCACGGTGTCCAGTCCCGCGGTGATGGCCGCAGGCACCACGTCCGTCCGGCACTTCAAGATCATGGTCAGGGGGCCGGGCCAGAACTTGCGGGCCAGCACATAGGCAAGGGGCGGGATGTCCTTGCAGTACCGGGGCAGCCACTGCTGGCCGGGAATGGTCAAAATGAGGGGATTGTCCTGAGGACGCCCCTTGGCCTCAAAGATCCGGGCCACGGCCTTCTCGTCCAGGCCGTTGGCCGCCAGGCCATACACCGTCTCCGTGGGAATGCCCACCAGGCCGCCGTCCCGCAGGATCTTGGCGGCCGCGGAGATCTTGTCCTCAATGCTCTTTTGCTGGCCCTTGGTATCCCGCAGGTCAAAATATAATGTCTGCATAGCTTCGCCTCTATTTCTCTTGATCGGGCCGGAGCCCGCTTGTTACATTGCTTCCTCTGCGCCGCTTTTCAGCTTTTCCGCCTGCTCCGCAGTCACCAGCGCGTCGATGAGCTCGTCCAGATCGCCGTCCAAAATGGCGTCCAGCTTGTAGAGCGTCAGTCCGATGCGGTGGTCCGTGACCCGTCCCTGGGGGAAATTGTAGGTGCGAATGCGCTCGGAGCGGTCCCCGCTGCCCACCTGGCTTTTCCGCGCTGCGGCGGTCTGGGCCGCCTGCTTCTCCCGCTCCATCTCATAGAGCCGGGAGCGCAGCACCCGCATGGCCTTGTCCTTGTTTTTATACTGACTGCGCTCATCCTGGCACTCCACCACCAGTCCCGTGGGCAGGTGGGTGATGCGGATGGCGGACTCCGTCTTGTTGACATGCTGGCCGCCGGCGCCGGAGGAGCGGTAGGTATCGATCTGCAGATCCTTGGGATCGATGTCCAGCTCCACATCCTCCACCGTGGGCAGCACGGCCACCGTGGCGGCGCTGGTATGGATGCGGCCGCCGGACTCCGTCTCCGGCACCCGCTGCACCCGGTGGACACCGGATTCAAACTTCAGCCGGGAGTAGACGCCGGTGCCTTCCACCAGCACGCTGCACTCCTTCACGCCGCCCAGCTCCGTCTCGTTCATGGAGACGATGTCCATGCGCCAGCCCTTTTCCTGGGCGTACATGGTGTACATCCGCAGCAAAGACGCGGCAAACAGCGCGCCCTCCTCGCCGCCCACGCCGCCGCGCAGCTCCAATACCACGCTGCGCTCGTCGTCCGGATCACGGGGCAGCAGCAAAAGCCGCAGCTGCTCTTCCATCTGCTCCATCCGGCTCCGGGCGTCCGTAAGCTCCTCTTGGGCAAGGGCCCGGAAATCCGGGTCGTGCAGCAGCTCCTGGGCCTGCCGGCGGCGCTCCTGGGCCTGGGTATAGGCCCGGTACGCCTCCACCACCGGCTCCAGCTCCTTGAGCTCCCGGGTGACGGAGGCCAGCCGGGAACTGTCGCCGTAGATGGCGCTGTCCCCCAGCTGCGCCTGGAGATCCTCATAGCGCAGGGCGATTTCCTTCAGTTTTTCCAGCATGGTCCCGCTCCTTTCCAAGTTCCGGGAAGCGCCGGCTCAGAGGTTCTCCTCCAGCGCGCGCACCTGCCGCAAAAACTCCTCCTGCCAGAAGGCACAGCCCACGGAGCCGCACCGCAGGGAAACCGCCGCCGCATGAGGGCGGCTGGTATAGAGGTCCATCTGCTTGAAGACGCTCTCGTGCTTGCTCTCGCTGGCGCGGGTGGCCACATAGGCCACGTTTTTCAGTTCACCGCCGTGCTCTTTGAGGAACGTGCGCACGATGCTGCTGCACCGCCCCGCCCACACGGGCGTGCCCACGATCACCAGATCGTAGGCGTCCAGGGGCTTTTTCGTCTCATAGGGGCAAAGGGGTGCCGTGGACTTGCCCATGGCATCCATACCACAGCGCAAAAAGCCCTTCCAGCCGCCGCGGGCCACGTCGTCCCGCAGCTCCACCAGCTCCGCGCCCAGTTCCTGGGCGATCTCTTCCATGGCCTTTTTGGTATTTCCCGTCCGGGAGTAATACATACACAAAATGTTGCTCATTGATTCCTCCGTATGCTTCAGTCAAATAAAACGCTCTTCACCACGGCGAACGCCTCCCGGAGATAGTAGTTCACCTCCAGGTGGGGCCATGGGATGGACGCGCCCACACCGTATGTGACGCCGTAGCCCTTTTTCGCGGCAATGAGCCGGGCGCGGGCAATATGAAAGTCGTTGGTGACCACCGCCACGGTATCCGTGCCTATGTCCACCCCCGCCTCCTTCAGAAGCGGCGCGGAAAATTCGAAATTCTCCGCCGTGTTGGAGGCCGCTTCTTCCAGGATGAGCCGCTCCGGCTCCACGCCCCGCTCTGTCAGGTAGTCGTACATACACGCCGCCTCGGTGATCTCCTCCCCGTAGCCCTGACCGCCGGTGAGCACCACCGGGATGTCCGGGTGCGCCTCCAGGCAGGAAAGCGCCGCGTCCAGCCGGGTCTGAAGGGACAGCGAGGGAGACGTGCCGTTGACGCCGGCGCCTAGCACGATGACTGCGTCCGGCGCCTCTTGGACAGGTTGGCGGTGCCCCTCGGCGATCACCACGCCCTCGATAAGCACCAGCGGGACCAGCACCACCCCCGCCGCGGCCCGGAACGCCAGGCGCCACCACCAGCCCGCTTTGGACTGGCGGGCCCAGCGGTCCAGCCACAGCTCCAGCGCCAGCAAGGCCGCCGCCCCCAGCAGCAAAAAGCCGGGAAAGCGCATGCCCCACATGCGGACCGTGATCAAAAGCACGCCTGCCAGGGCCAGCACTGCCATCAGGACGCACTGTGTCTTCTCCCAGACGCCAAGGCGCTTCCAGATATTTTTCATTCTCCCGCCTCTACGCTCAGCTGTTCCCACTTTTCATACAGAGCGTCCAGCTCCGCCTGGGCCGCCTCCTTCTCCTGCACCAGGGCCTGGAGCTTTTCGTAGTCGCAGGCGGCGGCCTCCATGTCCGCATCCAGCGCGGCCATGCGCTCTTCCGCCTTGGCGATGTCCCGCTCGCAGATGGTCAGGTGCTTGCGGGCCGTCTGCTGGGCACGGTTGGCCGGCCGGGGCCGTTCTGTCTTTTCCTTTTGGGGCTTTTTGGGCGTCTCCGCCGTCTTTTCCGCCTCCTCCTGGGCCTTCACCTGCCGGTACTGGGCAAAGCCCATGGGATAGTCGGTGATGGTGCCGTCCGCCAGTTCCCAGATGCGGGTGGCAAAGCGGTTGATAAAGTAGCGGTCGTGGCTGACGAACAGCAGTGTCCCGTCATAGGCCTCCACCGCCTCCTCGATCCATTCCCGGGAGGCGATGTCCAGATGGTTGGTGGGCTCGTCCAGAATGAGGAAGTTGATCTCATCGTCCATGAGCATGCAAAGCCGCAGGCGGCTTTGCTCGCCGCCGGAGAGCACGCTGACGGGCTTCAGCACGTCCTCCCCCTGGAACTCATAGGCCGCCAGGCGGTTGCGGGCGGACTGGGCAGACAGGCCCTTCTTCGCCGCCATCATGTTTTCCACCAGGTTCCAGTCCGGGTGGTCGAAGTGGACGATCTGGGGCAGATACGCACAGCGCACCTGGGGGCCCATGCGGATGCGCCCGTCGTCCGGGTACAGCTCGCCCACGATCATCTTAATGAGGGTGGACTTGCCGGTGCCGTTGTCGCCGATGAGGGCGATGCGCTCGCCGCCCTCCACCTTCAAGGTAATGCCGTCAAATAGGTGCTTTTCCTCATAGGACTTGGAAATGCCCCGCAGGGAGAGCACCTCGTCTCCATGAAACTCCGCCGTGGAGAACCGGGCGTCCATTTTCTTGGCCTTGGTGGGCTTTGCGGTGGTGCGCATGCGCTCGATGCGCTTTTCCATGGAGATGGCCCGGCGGTATGTCTTGTCCATGCCCTGGAAGGCCCACAGCCTTAGCTGCTCGGCGGCCTTTTCCAGCTGCTGGATCTTGGCCTGCTCCTTGAGGTACTGCTTCATGCGCTCTTGATAACGGCGCTCTTTTTCCACAGCGTAGAAGCTGTAGTTGCCGCTGTAAAACTCCGCCTTGCCGTCCAGCACCTCGATGACCCGGGTGACGATCCGGTCCAGGAAGTAGCGGTCGTGGGAGATGACCACCACCGTGCCCCGGAAGGCGCGGATATACTCTTCCAGCCACTCGGTGGCGTGGAGGTCCAGGTGGTTGGTGGGCTCGTCCAGCAGCAGGATGTCCGTGTCCTCCAGAATGAGGCGGCCCAGGTTCACCCGGGTCTTTTCCCCGCCGGAAAGGCTGGAAAAAAGCTGGGCGCGCTGGCCCTCCGGAATGGACAATCCGTTTGCCACCTTGTTGACGGCCACATCTGTATCATAGCCGCCGAAGGCCTCGAACCGCTCGGAGAGCCGGTCGTACCGGCGCAAAATGGCGCTGTCGCTCTCTCCGGCGGCCATCCGGGCCTCCAGCGAGCGCATTTCCTCCGCCAGCGCCTGCTGACGGGAAAAGGCCGTGCGCAGCACATCCTCCACCGTATACTCCGGCGGATAGACGGGGATCTGGGAAATAAGGCCCAGCCGCCGGCCCGGCGCAATAGTCACCTGGCCCTCGTCGTAGTCCAGCTCCCCCGTGAGGATCTTGAAAAGCGTGGTCTTGCCGGCGCCGTTTTTGCCCAGCAGTCCCACCCGCTCCCCCTGGTCGATCTGAAAGGTGAGGCCGTCCAGTACGTTGTGGCCCACCTCAAAGGATTTGACCAGATCTTTGACTTGTATCTCAATCATACGCGATAAACTTGCTGAAGCTGCTCCACCAGCGCGTCAAAATGCATGGCGTGGGACGCCTTGACCAGCATGGCCGTATTGGGGCCCAGCTGCTCTATGAGCTGGGGCAGCGCTTCCTCCTTCGTTGAAAAATGCAGCACGTTGCCGCCGCTCTGGGCGGTGCCTTCGGCGATCATAGCGGCCTTTTCCCCGATGGCCACCACGGAATCGATGCCCAGCATGGCCGCAAGCGCGCCCATGTTGTAGTGGGCCTGCTCCGTCAGGTCGCCCAGCTCGCCCATGTCGCCCAGCACTGCCACCTTCCGGTCGCACTCGGTCTTGGCCAGCACCTCCAGCGCGGCAGTGACCGACTGGGGATTGGCGTTGTAGCAGTCGTCCAGAATGACGCGGCCCTCGCGCAGCCTCACCACCCGCATCCGGGACCCGGCCGGCTCATAGGACGCCACGCCCCGGACGATCTCCTCGTGGGAAAGGCCCAGATGCTCGCCCACGGCCACGGCCATGGCCGCCGGGTACGCCATATGCTCACCGGGAGCAGGGATGGACAGCAGATAGCGGTCACGCTCCGTGACCACCGTGCAGGTGATGCCCTCCACGCCGTGGTCGGCCATGTCCTCGATCCGCACGGTGCAGTGCTCGCTCTGGCCGCAGCGGACCGTGACAAAGGGCGCCGTCACCGTGTCCAGCAGGGCATCGTCCCCGTTGAGGATCAAAAGGCCCTCCGGCTTGAGGTTTTCCAGGATTTCGCACTTGGCCTGGAGGATGCCCTCCCGGCTGCCCAGATACTCGATGTGGGCGTCGCCGATGTTGGAGATGACGGCGATATCCGGCCGCACCATCTGGCCCAGGTAGCGGATCTCTCCGAAGTGGTTCATGCCCGTCTCGATCACGGCCGCCTCATGCTCGGGCGCAAGGCCCAGCAGCGTCAGGGGCGTGCCGATGTCGTTATTGAAGTTCTCCGGGGTCTTCAGGACATGGTATTTCGCCTCCAGCACGGCGGCGATCATCTCTTTGGTGGTGGTCTTGCCCACGCTGCCGGTGATCTGGATCACCGGGATGTGGAACTGGTCCCGGTAATGGGAGGCCAGGGCCCGCAGGGCAAGGCGCGTATCATCCACCTTGATGTAAAACTTATCCGGCCGCAAATTTATGGGCAGCCGGGCGCACAGGCACCCGGCCGCGCCGGCATCCAGCGCCGCGTCGATAAAATTATGTCCGTCAAATTTTTCTCCCACCCAGGGAAGAAACAGGCACCCCGGCGTGATGCGCCGGCTGTCGGTACACACGGCGTCCACCATGGGCGCGTCCTCCCGGGGGTTCCACCAGATACCGCTGACCGCGGCGGCGATCTCCTTGACCGTCATCGGCTGCATCAATACGCCCTCCTCTTCAGCTGACACGACTGCCGCACGATCTCCTCGCACAGCTCCTCATAGCTCATGCCCACCGCGGCAGCCTCCTTGGGCACGAAGCTGGTGGGCGTCATGCCGGGCAGGGAATTTGCCTCCAGGCACCAAAGCTGCCCGTCCTTGTCCAGGATCATATCCGTGCGGGAGTAGACCTCCAGCCCCAGCGCCCGGTGCACCCGCAGGGCAAGCTCACCGGCAGCGGACATCTCCGCGTCAGTGATCTGGGCGGGGCAGGTCTCCTCCGCCGCACCGGCCTGATACTTGGCCGCGTAGTCGAACTCCTTGCCTGCCGGCACTGTCTCCACCGCCGGCAGCCACCGCTGCCCCAGCACGGCCACCGTCAGCTCCCGGCCAAAAATGCGCTCTTCCACCAGCACGCGGCTGCCATAGCGCAGCACCTGCTCCAGTGCCTCCTTCAGCGCGGCCCGGTCCTCGGGCAGGTACACGCCCAGAGAGGAGCCGCCGCCCACGGTCTTGACCACGCAGGGCATGGGCAGCTCCGCGGCCAGGCGCTCCACGTCCGAGGCGTCATAGTCCAGCAGCTGCCACTTGGGCGTGGGGATGCCGGCAGAGTCCATGATCTGCTTGGACACGGCCTTATCCATGGCCACCGCCGAGGCCAGATGGCCGGAGCCCGTGTAGGGCACGCCCATCAGGTCCAGCACCGCCTGGATGCGGCCGTCCTCGCCGTCCTGGCCGTGGAGGCCGATGAACACCACGTCCGCCAGGGCGCAGATCTCCAGCACCCGGGGACCGATGTGGCTGTCTCCGCCGGAGGGGCGGC
>CABQCB010000060.1 GCA_902462475.1 uncultured Oscillibacter sp.
GGGCGCCGGGCAGCTTCTTCATTTCCTTCACGCCGCCCAGGTACTTCTCCAGCTTCTCGATCTCGCCCAGGTGCTTCATGACTTCCTTCTTGGGCAGCATGTCGAAGGTACCGTCAGCCTGCATGGTCTTGAGCTGGTTGAGACGGTCCACACGGGTACGCATGGTCTTGAAGTTGGTCATCATGCCGCCCAGCCAACGAGCGTTGACATAGTACTGGCCGCAGCGGGTAGCCTCCTCGCGGATGGCCTCCTGAGCCTGCTTCTTGGTGCCCACGAACAGCAGGGTCTGGCCGTTCTCGCTGAGCTGACGGACGAAGTTGTAGGCCTCCTCCAGCTTGCGGACGGTCTTCTGCAGGTCAACGATATAGATACCGTTGCGCTCGGTGTAGATATAGGGAGCCATCTTGGGGTTCCAGCGACGGGTCTGGTGACCGAAGTGGACGCCCGCCTCCAGCAGGGCCTTCATGGATACGACGTTAGATGCCATAGTGTTTTGTTCCTCCGAATCAGTTTAGTTTTTACCTCCGGCGGTTTCATCCCCCCTGCCAATCCCCGTGGGGGACACAGACAGAGAGTCGACGCACCGTGCGGAATGCTGAAATATAATACCATAGGCGGCCGGTGAATGCAAGTATTTTTTCCATAAAAATACGGAAAATACCGGCTTCCCGGCAGGTTTTACAGCAGCTTGCGCCGTTTGCGCTCCATGGCGGGGTCACGCCGCTGGAACTGCTTATCCACCAGGATGATATCGTCCCCCACCCGCTGGATACACTCCCACGGAATATAGAACTCCTCTCCCCTGCCGAAGAGGCCGAAAAAGCGGCATGGGCCGTACACCACGATGGCCACCACCTGCCCCTCGGGAAGCTTCACGTCCACGTCGTCGACAAACCCAAGCCGGCAGCCATCGCAGACATTGATGACCTCCTTGCGCCGGAGATCCCGGATCCTGCATTGCATGGTGCTCCCTCCTTCCGCTCTATGCATATGCGCGCCGGCGGACGTCCCATGCCCACAATGCGACAAAAGCTCCCAGTATAGGAAAAAGCGGCATGGGCAATACTGAGCGCAGATTGTTGATGAGGCAGGAGACGGATGCATGCAGGGAAAAGTGGAGATCGCCGGCGTCAATACCGCCAGGCTGAAGGTGCTGAAAAACGACGAGACCATGGAGCTTCTGCGAAAGACGAAAAGCGGAGACCAGGAGGCCCGCCGCCAGCTGATCGAGGGAAATCTCCGGCTGGTGCTCTCTGTCATCCAGCGGTTTGCCAGCCGGGGCGAGAATGCGGACGATCTTTTTCAGGTGGGCTGTGTGGGACTCATCAAGGCCATCGATAATTTCGACGTGGACAAGCCTGTGCGCTTTTCCACCTACGGTGTGCCCATGATCATCGGCGAGATCCGCCGGTATCTCCGGGACAACAGTGCCATCCGGGTCTCCCGCTCCATGCGGGACACGGCCTATCGGGTGCTGCAGGTGCGGGACCGCTTTATCGCGGAGAATCAGCGGGAGCCTACGGTGGAGCAGATCGCAAAAGAGCTGGATATCCCGCGGGAAGAGGTGGTGTTCGCCATGGATGCCATTGTGGATCCGGTATCCCTCTACGAGCCGGTCTACGACCATGGCGGGGATGCCATCTGTGTGATGGACCAGCTGCGGGATACCCGGGACACGGACGAGGACTGGACGGACCGCATTGCGCTGAAAGAGGCCATGAAACGGCTGGACCCCCGGGAGCGGCGCATCCTCTCCCTCCGGTTTTACGAGGGAAAGACCCAGATGGAGGTATCTGCCGAAGTGGGTATTTCCCAGGCGCAGGTCAGCCGGCTGGAAAAAGGTGCCATCAACACCATTAAGAAAAATCTGTGAGTCTTGTCATTGACGGGCGGGCCGGTTTCGGATAAACTACTTTTGAAATTCCAAAAAGAGAGGACCTGGCCCAATGGATTTTGAAAAGCTGAAGGAATTCCGGAATACCCACAACCCGTTTTGCCATCGCCTTGGCATCTGGGTGGATGAGATCAAATTGGGGTATGCCAGGATCACAAAATTGGTGACGGAAGAGGACCTGAACCCGGCAGGGCTTGCCCACGGAGGGCTGTATTTCTCCATGGCAGACACCGCTGCCGGTGCGGCATCCGCTTCCCACGGCTATTATGCCGTGACGGTGAATGCAAACTACAATTATCTCAGAAGCGGCAAACCGGGAGACACGCTGACTGCAGAGGCCAGCGAGACCAAGATGGGCCGCACGTTCGGCGTATACGATGTGCGTGTGACGAATCAGGACGGGATGCTTCTGGGAACGGGGACGTTCACCTATTACCTGCTGGACCGGAAGATCGAGCTGTAAAAAAAGACGCGGCTGCAAGCCGCGTCTTTTTTGCTGCTTATCAAACGCCCATGGTGCTGGTTTCCGGCAGCGTGGAGCCGCCGTCGATGACGAACTGGGCGCCGGTAAGATAGCTGGCCTCGTCGCTGGCCAGGAATGCCGCCAGCTCACCGACCTCCTTGGGATCGGCCAGGCGTCTAAGAGGAATGGCAGAGGCGATGCCGTCCACCACGCTCTGGGGGTTATCCGGGCAGGACTGGACCGCCATGCCCTGTACCATGGGCGTGAGCACATAGCCCGGGCAGATGGCGTTAACGTTGACATAGGGGGCGAACTCCCGGGCCAGAGCCTTCGTGAGACCCACCAAAGCCGCTTTGCTCATGGCGTAGGCTGCCTCGCCGGGGTCGGCCACCATGTCGCCGGTGACGGAGGACATGATGACGATCTTGCCCCACTTGCGCTCCACCATGGCGGGCAGGACGGCCTTGCAGGTGTTCCACGCGCCCTTGACGTTGATGTCCAGATGGGCGTCACGGTCAGCGTCGCTCTGGGTCAGGAAGTCGCCCAGGCGGCAGATGCCGGCGTTGGAGACCAGAATATCGATGGCGCCGAAGGCTTTCACGCCTGCTTCATATCCGGCGCGGACGCTGTCCATATCTGCCACGTCCATCCGCACGGCCATGGCCTGGGCGCCCTCGGCACGCAGCTGGGCGGCCAGATCCTCCACGGCCTGACCCCGGGCGGCCAGCACCACATTGGCGCCGTGCTTGACGAACGTGCGGGCGATGCCCTCACCGATGCCCTTGGAAGCGCCGGTGATCAGCGCGGTTTTTCCTGAAAGCTTTCCCATAGGTTAAACTGCTCCTTTCCAAAATTGCACGACAGCCGGCGCGATAGCATATCCTATCGCGCCGGCTGAACGGCATTACTTTTTAAAGCTGTCCTTCAAGCTCACGCTCCGGTTGAACACCAGATGGTCCGGGCCGGCATCCTTGCTGTCGGCACAGAAATAGCCCTGCCGCATGAACTGGAAGTGGTCGCTGGGCTTTGCGCTGCCCAGGGAGGCCTCCACCTTGCAGCCGGTGAGGATCTCCAGGGAGTCGGGGTTCAGGCACTCCAGGAAGTCCTTGTCGGCGGCGTCGGGATCGGCGTCGGTGAAGAGGTTGTCGTAGAGGCGCACCTCGGCGTCCAGGGCGGTGGCGGCGTCCACCCAGTGGATGGTGGCACCCTTCACCTTCCGGCCGTCGGCAGGATCGCCGCCGCGGCTGTCGGGATCATACTCCGCCTTGATTTCCGTCACATTGCCCTCCGCGTCGGTCTCATAGCCCACGCAGCGGATGAGATAGGCACCCTTGAGGCGGCACTCGGGGCCGCCGGGGAACAGGCGCTTGTACTTGGGAACGGGCTCGGGCAGGAAGTCCTCCGCCTCGATCCACAGGTTCCGGGAGAAAGAGACCTCCCGGGTGCCGGCGCTTTCGTCCAGGGGATTGTTCTCCACGGTGACGGTCTCGTGCTTGTCCTCGGGATAGTTGACGATGGTCAGCTTCACCGGGCGTAGCACCGCCATGACCCGCTGGGCGGTCTCGTTGAGGTCCTCCCGCAGGCAGTGCTCCAAAAAGCCGTACTCCACCACGTTGGCGGACTTGGCCACGCCGATGCGCTCGCAGAAGTTGCGGATGGAGCGGGGCGTGTAGCCGCGGCGGCGCAGACCGCACAGTGTAGGCATCCGGGGATCGTCCCAACCAGAGACGCGACCATCCTCCACCAAACGGCGCAGCTTGCGCTTGCTCATGACCGTGTGGTCGATGCCCAGGCGGGCAAACTCGATCTGCCGGGGCTTGGAGGGCAGATCGCAGTGCTCGATGACCCAGTTGTACAGGGGCCGGTGGGCCTCAAACTCCAAAGAGCACAGGCTGTGGGTGATGCCCTCCAGCGCGTCCTGGATGGGATGGGCAAAATCGTACATGGGGTAGATGCACCACTTGTCCCCCTGACGGTGATGGTGCATGTGGTTGATTCGGTAGAGCACCGGGTCGCGCATATTGAAGTTGCCGCTGGCCAGATCGATCTTGGCCCGCAGCGTCATGGCGCCGTTGGGGAACTCCCCTGCCCGCATGCGGGCGAACAGATCCAGGCTCTCCTCGATGGGGCGGTCCCGGTAGGGACTCTTGGCGGGCACGCCGATGGAGCCGCGGTATTCCTTGAACTCCTCGGGGCTGAGCTGGCACACATAGGCCAGGCCCTTTTTGATGAGGCCCACCGCCTGACGGTAATCCTCCTCAAAATAGTCGGAGCCATAGAAAAAGCGATCGCCCCAGTCAAAGCCCAGCCAGTGGATGTCCTCCTTGATGGCCTCCACAAATTCCTCGTCCTCTTTGGTGGGGTTCGTGTCGTCCATCCGCAGGTTGCACAGTCCGCCGTACTTTTCGGCAGTGCCGAAGTCGATGGTCAGCGCCTTGCAGTGCCCGATGTGCAGGTATCCGTTGGGCTCCGGGGGAAAACGGGTGTGGACGGTCATACCCTCGTACTGACCGCCGGGGCCGATGTCCTCCTCGATGAAGGCATGGATGAAGTTCCGGCTCTCCGGCGCCTCATCCTGCATGGTTTTCTTTTCTTCTGCCATGGGCGTCAGTCCTTCCTAAATGCATGTTTTCAAGTCAAATCCGTATTATACAGAATTCTTCCAGAAAAAGCAAGGAGGAACCGTGCTTTTCCGTCGACCCGGGATGTTCCTGTACGGCAGCCCCTCCGCGCCCCCTATTCCAGCAGCCAATCGTCCACCACATCCCGGACCGTGACGGCGGTAACGCTGCCGGCGATCAGACGGCGCATGAGCGCCTCCGCCCGGCTGCGGGAGACCGTCAGATCCAAAACGGCCTCCCCTTCTCCGCCTGTCTCCACGGCGATCCCATAGGACGTTTGCCCGGCGGTGCTCCCAAGCAGCAGATAATACCGCACCGCAAGCGCTCCGCACATCCGCATTCCCTCCAACTGCATCTGCACAAAACCACTCCCTTTTGTTTTCCTGCCACACACAAACAGGCACCATTTGCAGACTAGCATGTCCGAAAACGAAAGCTTGTCGAAATTTGTCGAATGGAGTGAAATTTTTTAAATCTGCTCTTCTTCCAGAAGACGGCACAGGCTTTCCCGGTCATAGAGCAGGTTCAATGCCTCCAGCATGCCTCCCGTGGTCAGATGCTCGGGAAGTTCCAGACGCTTGAGCAGTGCCTGACGGCGGGCGGCGCTGCCGCTTCCTCCGGTCAGGCCCATGGAAAAAAGGTCCGCTTTTGTGATGGGAGGTCCGCCCGGAGCGGTTTGGCCGGGCGTTTCATCCAAAAATGTGGCACCGGCCCGCTCCAGCGCCTCCAGCAGCACCTGGGGCTTCATTCCCTCCACGCCCAGCTTCCCCTCCTTGCCGGGACGCCGTTTGCGCCGTTCCTTGCCGGCAATATCCGGGATGTAGGCCTGTTTGACCATTTCCTTGGGCAGTGCGCCCTTGAGGTAGTTTCGGATGACGAATCCTGCTCCGTCACTGTCCGTCAGCAAAATGAGGCCCCGCTCCTGACCCAGGCGGCGCAGGAAGGCCAACTTTTCCCGGTCGTTGAACACGGCAAAGCCGCCCAGGGGGATGACGGTGGCGTCCACCACCTGGCGCAGGGCGTTTTTGTCGTACCGGCCCTCCACCACGATCACTTCCCGAACCTTTCTCATGCTCTCCGCGCCCCCAGACGCACCAGCAGCAGCTTCAGCTCCCCTGCCGCGTCGATGCCGTTTTCGCTCTTCATCCGCCGGTCCAGTACCTGGCACATTTTCACCGCATCACCGCACCAGTCGGCGGTGGTTTTCTGGGCGGCGGAGAGCAGGAGCTTGGCGGGATAATCGCTCTTCATGTCCCACAGCTCCATGAGCCAGTATTTGTCCTTTCCGCTGTCGATGGCCATGCGGGCCGTATAGATGCGCCTTAGCTGGCTGCCAAGGGCCGCCAGGATCATGATGGGTTCCGTCTGCATCTTCAGAAGGTCCCCCAGAATGCGGGCGGCCTTGTCGTAATTGCCCTGGAGCACCGCATCCGAAAGGCGGAACACCTCCGCTGAGAGCACCGGGTCTGCCACAGCGTCGATGTCGGCCTGGGTGATGGTCTTGCCCCGGGCGTACGTGCCGATCTTGGTGATCTCCGGCACCAGCCCGGTCATAAGCCCGCCGCAGGTGAAAATGAGATACTCCGCTGTCTGCCGGTCAATGTCCTTGCCCAGCGCCCGGAACCGCCGGGCGATCCACGCGATCAGATCATTGCTGTCCGCCGGGCGGAACTCCACGGACTGGACGTGGGCGTCCAGAGCGCGGCAGAGCTTTTTCATGGTCTTGTTGGGCTTATACGCGATGGTGTCATACACAAACACCACACAGCAATATGGAGGGATGTCCTCCAGGAAGGCCACCAGCTTTTCCCGCTGCTCCTCCCCCAGCTTGAAAAGATCGAAGTCCGTCACCACGATCAGTGTCCGCTCCGCCAGCATGGGCATGGCCTCCGCCATTTCTGAAAGGGACTGCACCGTCAGGTCCTTTCCCTCCAGGCGGTGGTAATTGAACTCTTCGAAGCCGGAGGGCACCAGGGTCTTGCGCAGCTGTTCGAGATAGTAATCCCGCAGGTAGCTCTCCTCGCCGTAAAAGATATAGCAGCAGCGCGCCGTGCCGGCCGCCAGATCGGCCTTCAGAGCTTGGAACGCCTCGTTGGCTTTTGTTGTTTTTTTCGTATATGCCATGTGGTCTCCTCAATTCAATGCTACGTGGATGGTCCCCTGCTTATCCGTGCGGCATACAGCCACGCCGAGGCGTGAAAGCCGCAGCAAAACGGATTCATCCGGGTGTCCATACGAATTATTTTCTCCGACGCTGATGAGGGCCGTTTCCGGCTCCAGCGTCGTTATAAGCGTCTCCGATGTGGAGGACGCGGCGCCGTGATGCCCCACGGCCAACACGTCGATATTCGGCAATGTGTATTGCTCCAAAAGCACACGCTCGGTAGCGGTATCCATATCTCCGGTGACCAGCAGCTTGGCAGAGCTGCCTTCGCACAATACCGCCAGTCCCTGTTCGTTGTCGCTGCCGGTCCCCACTGGAGGATAGATCGTCATTTGCCCCTCGCCCAGGACATATGTCTCAGCACTCCGGATGGAGGTGACCGGGATCCGGGACGCTTCCAGCGCGGAGAGCACCCGGGCGCGGATCTGGGTCTCTTCTCCTGTGTCCGGTACCAGGACCTGCTTGACATCCATGCGGGAGATCAGCGTTTCCACGCCGCTTACATGGTCGGCGTCGTAGTGGGTCAAAATCAGATAGTCCAGCGATGTGCAGCCCATGGTGGCAAGATAGTCGACGGCCAGGTCTCCAGCGTCCGGAAAGCTGCTGCCGCCGCAGTCGATCAGGGCGGAAGTACCGTCCGACTCCAGCAGCAGGCACGCACCCTGTCCCACATCCAGCATCAGTGCGTCCATGGTGCTGCCCGTATAGCGCAGCTGGCCCAGCTTTACCGTGTATCCCAGAGTGAGAGCACACAAAGCTGCCGCGACAGCATACTGGCGTCCGTGCCCACCTCTGAGCCGGACCAGGAAAAAAGCCAGGTACAAAAACGCGATCCACCAGCCCAGATAGGGGTTGACCGTATAGAGCGCATGATAAGGAAGATGGGACAGCAGGCCGCAGACAAACAGGATGTATCGACTCAGCAAATCAGCCAGAACGGCGGCGGCTGCGCCCAACGGGAAAAAGAGAAGGCTTACAAAGACCGCGGTCAGCCCCACGCAAAAGAGCGCGCCCACCGCCGCCAGGCAGAGCAGATTGCTCAGCGGAGAGACCAGTACAAAAAAGCCGAAATACCAGGCGCTCAGAGGCGCGGTGAATACCAGAGCACCGGCAGTGGCTGAGAGACTGGCAGCTGTATAGCGATATACCTTGCCATGCTGTTTCCCGCCGAGCGCAAAGGCGTACAGCCGGGGAGTCAGCCACAAAAGCCCCGCCACGGCGCCGAAGGACAGCTGTAAGCTGATGGACGTGGCTGCAAAGGGGTTTTGCAGCAGGATGCACCCCAGTGCCGCCGCCATGGCGGTGGGCGGATCGTTGTCCCGCCGGAACAGCGGCGCGGCGCGCAAAAAGGAAAGCATGATGCAGGCCCGCACTACCGAGGGGCTCCC
>CABQCB010000061.1 GCA_902462475.1 uncultured Oscillibacter sp.
TGGTGCCGGTGTCTCCGTCGGGCACGGGGAACACGTTCAGGTCGTTGATGGCCTGCTTATGCGCGGTGATGGCGGCGGCGCCGTGGAGCACCATCTGCTTGAACACCGCGCCGGTGATCTGTTCGTTCATTGGTTGTCTTCCTCCCTCACAGCGTCATGGAATCCACGCACACGTCCACCGCCTTGACGGTGACGCCGGTGTTTTTGGTGACGACATAGCGCACCTCGTTCATGATGGAGCTGCACACAGCCGGAAGGTTGACGCCGTTTTCCACAATAATGTGGAGCTCAATGGAAATGGAGTTGTCGTCGTGGTAGGTGATGTTGACGCCCTTGCTCATGGCTTCGCGCCGCAGCAGGTGCACCAGTCCGTCGGTCATGGAGCGGTACGCCATGCCCTTGACGCCGAAGCAGTTGGTGGCGGCGATGCCGGTAATGTTGGAAAATACGGCGCTGCTGACGGAGATCTCACCTTGATCAGATTTGAATTGAATCATGAGAACGTCCTTTCTTTTCCCAGTATTGTCAGAGGGACGCGGAGCCGCGGCCTCTATGCCTTGCAGAAAGTCACAAATGTAGCATACACTTTTAGAAATATATTATAAACGATACGGCCGTAAAGCACAAGCCCTAAAAACAATGGCAAAACCGTGCGCTGCCTATTGAAATGCGGACATGTTTGCCGTAAAATAAAGAGCAGTTTTGACGCAGCTGCCTTCAAAAGGGGCGGCGAAAGGAGAAATGGGATGCGCGTGATCACCGGCACGGCCAGAGGCCGCCGACTGAAAGAGCTGGAGGGGATGGAGACCCGTCCCACCACCGACCGGGTAAAAGAGGGCCTGTTCAGCGCCCTGCAATTTGAGATCGAAGGCCGCCGGGTGCTGGACCTGTTCGCGGGCACCGGCCAGCTGGGCATCGAGTGCCTGAGCCGGGGGGCGGCTGCGGCGGTGTTCGTGGACCGGCGCCCCGACGCAGTCAAGCTCATCCGGGAGAACCTGAAGGTCACGGAGCTTGCGGACCGGGCCCGGGTGGTGAGCGGCGACTCCATGGAATTTTTAAAGGGGCTGCGGGAGAAATTTGACATTATTTTCCTGGACCCGCCCTATGCCGCCGGGCTTCTGGAGCCGGCCATCGCCCACATCGCAAAGTTTGACATTCTTTCCCCGCATGGTATAATAATGGCGGAACATCCGGTGGAGCGGACCATGCCGGCCCTTTCTGCGCCGTACCGCCTCCACAAGACCTACCGCTACGGCAAGATCGCCGTGACCATGTACCGCCGCAGCGGAAACGAACAAAACGAGGAATAACTCCATGAAAACAGCCGTTTGCTCGGGCAGCTTCGACCCCATCACCCTGGGCCACCTGGACATCATCCAGCGCAGTGCCGCCTGCTTTGACAAGGTGTATGTGTGCGTCAGCCCCAACGCGGAAAAGAAAAACCAAATGTTTACCCCGGAGGAAAAGCTCCTGCTGGTCCGCACCGCCGTAGCGGAGCTGCCCAATGTGGAGGCAGAGCTCTTTTCCGGCCTTCTGGCGGACTATGCCGTCCGCCGCGGCGCCGCCGCCATCGTGCGAGGCGTGCGCAACACGTCGGATTTCGATGTGGAATACCAGCTGGCCCTCATCAATCAGGACATCCATCCCGGACTGGAGACCATGCTGCTGCCCGCCTCGGCGGCCTATCAGCACTTCAGCTCCTCCATGGCCCGGGAGATGATCCGCTACGGCCAGCCCCTGGAAAAATATCTGCCCGCGTCCATTATTCCCCTGGTGCGGGAGCTGACTGAGAAGAAAGAAGGATGATCGAATTGGCCAATGACATCAATCGATTGATCGATATGATCTATGAGCGCATTGAGGACGCCAAGTCTCCCGCCCTCAAGCCCAATATGAGCATGGTGGACCGGGACGAGCTGATGGATCTTCTGGACGAGCTGCGGGCCCAGCTGCCGGTGGAGATCAAGCGGGCTCAGGAGCTTCTCTCTGCCCGGGAAAAATTCGTGGATGACGCCAAGCGGGACGTGGAGCGGATGATGCGCCAGGCAGAGCTGGAGGCCAAGACCAAGGTCTCCGAGAGCGAGGTGCTCTATGCCGCCAAGGAGAAGGCCCGCCAGATCGTGGCCCGGGCGGAGGACCGCTCCCGCCAGCTCTACCAGGTGGCCAACGAGTACGCCGAGGATGCCCTGGCCCGCACGGAGGAGGCCGTCCAGGCCGCTTTGGACGAGGTCAAGCAGTCCCGGGTCCGGTTCCGCTCCGCCTCCGCCGCCAAGATGCAGGAGCAGCGGGACAAGCTGGACGGAAAGAGCGATCTGCAGGACGGCGCCGACGAGGCCTGAGCCGAGTCGACCATAACCTTTAAAAATTTGTAAAAAACGACGAAGCTTTTTGGGAAACTTTTTTGCAAGCAACAATATTTAGCGGAAAATGTTAAAAATAAGAGCCTCTGGCACAATATCTTGTGCCAGAGGCTCTTTACTATTTTACGTAAACTGCCCAACCGAAAATCGAACATACGTTTTAAATGTGAAAAAAAGGATGATTTTCAGGAAAAATATCCCGTTTTACCGGGTTTCAGGTCGGAAAAAAATCCTTGCAATCCTGAATTATATCGCTTATACTCGAAAATAACGGTGGGGATTTGTGGGTGGTTTAGGCATCTAAGTGTCATTTAGGCCCAAAATTGCCCCCGGAAACAGGGAAAAGGGGGGACGGCCATGGCGCGGCTGATGGGAAAATCCAACAACAGCATCGACTCCAAAGGCCGTCTGGTGATCCCTTCCGCCATGCGGGAGATCCTTGGAAACCTGTTTTACATCACCATCGGCGCGGAGGGGTGCCTGACCATCTACCCGGAGGCCAAGTGGGAGCAGATGTCCGAGGATATGGACGAGCTGCCCTACACGGAGGCCCGGGCGCTGACGCTCCTCTATGCCAACGCGGTGGCCTGTGAGCCGGATGCCCAGGGGCGGGTGCTGATCCCCGCCACGCTGCGCAAGTACGCGGGGCTGAAAAAGACGGCGACCATCGTGGGCATGAACACCTTCGCGGAGATCTGGGACGAGGGTACCTGGGCCGAGCGCGAAAAGGCCATGCTGGAAAACAACGATATGGCGGCGGCCATGGATGCCCTGGCCCGTGCCCGCCGGAACCGGGGGTGACGCACCATGGAATACACCCATCAGCCGGTGCTGCTGGAAGAGTGCATCCAGGCGCTGTGCATCCGTCCGGACGGGATCTATGTGGACGGGACGCTGGGCCGTGCCGGCCACTCGCTGGAGATCGCCAAGCGCCTGACCACCGGGCGCCTCATCTGCATCGACCGGGACATGGCCGCCATCGACGCGGCAAAGGTCCGGCTGGCACCCTATCTGGACCATGTGACTTTGGTCCACAGCAACTTCTCCTCCCTGGCCGACGTTCTGCGCCAGGCGGGCGTGGAGGGCGCGGACGGCATGCTCTTCGATCTGGGCGTCTCCTCTCCGCAGCTGGATGACGCCTCCCGGGGCTTTTCCTATATGCACGACGCGCCGCTGGACATGCGGATGGACCGGGACGCCGCCCTGACCGCCTATGAGGTGGTGAACACCTGGAGCGGCGACGAGCTGCGGCGCATCCTGTACGAATACGGCGAGGAGCGCTATGCCCCCGCCATTGCCAGAGCCATCGTCCGGGCCAGGGAAGAAAAACCCGTGGAGACCACCCTGGAACTGGTGGATATCATCAAAGGCGCCATGCCGCCGGCGGCGCTGCGGGAAAAGCAGCACCCGGCCAAGCGCAGCTTTCAGGCCATCCGCATCGCCGTCAACGGCGAGCTGGACGAGCTGCCGCCCATGCTGACAGCCGCGGTGGACAACCTCCGCAGCGGCGGACGGCTGGCGGTGATCACGTTCCATTCTCTGGAGGACCGCATCGTCAAGCGGGCCATGCAGGATATGGCCCGGGGATGCACCTGCCCGCCGGAGTTTCCGGTGTGCGTGTGCGGCAAGAAGCCCCGGATCCGGATCGTGAACCGAAAGCCCATCGTCTCCGGGGCGAAGGAGCTGGAGGAAAATCCCCGCGCCCGCAGCGCCAAGCTGCGCGTGGCGGAAAAGTGCGCAGGAAATGAAATTTGACGGGCCTGTTTTGGGACAAGCCCTGTGTGTGATGAAATGAGGAGGGACTCAGGTTGGCTTCAGCGGCGAAGGAGCTGCGCTACCGGCAGGGCGGCGCGGTTTACGGGAATCTGGCATATGACCTGGACCGGGAGCTCCGGGAGCGGGAGCTGCGCCATGCGGGGGAGCTGCCCCGCAAGCGGGAGCAGGCTCTGGAACGGCCCAAGGTCCGCAGCATCTCCAAGGTGCAGGTGCGGCAAAAGCAATCCCTGTCCGTTTTTTCCGTGGTGGGCTTCGGCGCGGTGGCTGTCCTGGCGGTGCTGGTGCTTTTGAGCTACGTGCAGCTGACCGCCCTGTCTGCGGAGACGGTGAGCCTGCAAAATGAGCTTGACCAGCTGGAGGAGGAAAACGTGGTCCTCACGGCCCAGTATGAGCGGATGTTCGATCTGAACACCATCAAGGAGGCCGCGGAGGCCGCCGGCATGAGCAAGCCCAGCAGCAGCCAGATCTATTATATCGACCTGAGCGAAGGCGACAGCGCCGTGGTCTATGAAGAAGCAGAGCCCGGCATACTGGGCCAGCTGCTGGAGTCACTGCACCACGGAGTCTACGCGGTGGTGGAATATTTCGACTGACCGGGCACTATAATGCATTGACAGTGGGGAGTAAGAAGGGTGATGCTTTCTTACTCCCCGTTTGTGACAAAACGGAGGCATGGCATGGCAAATCCATCGAAAAGAAAAAGTGACGCGGCCCGCCGGGCCAACCAGGTGGTCCGCAGCAGAACGGTGCTGATGATGGCGATTCTGGGAATCGCCACCTTTGTGGTGCTGTTCTGGAAGCTCTATGATCTGCAGGTCCGCCAGCACGACGATCTGCAGGAAAAGGCAGTGGCCCAGCAGACCCGCAGCACGGTCATCACCGCGTCCCGGGGCACTATCTACGACTGCAACGGCCTGCCCCTGGCCCTGTCCGCCACGGCGGAGACGGTGTTCATCTCTCCCTATGAGATCCTCAGCTACATGGAAGAGCAGGAGAAAGCGGCAGAGGAGGAGGCCAAGGCGGCGGAGGAAGAGGGCCGCGCCTATGTGCCGCCGGTCATCCGGGATGAGGAGTACATCGCCCGGGGCCTTGGCCGGATCCTGGATGTGGCGCCTGAGACGATCCTGGAGAAGATGGAAAAGACCAATTCCAAGTATGAGATCATCAAAAAGCGGGTGGACCAGGAGGTGGCCGACGAGGTGCGCCGCTTCATCAACGGTGAGATCGACGACGAGGGCAATGAGATTACCATGGTGACAGCAGCAGGAAAGACCGTTTTAAAGGAAAACCCGTCCCAAAGCCCGGTGAAGATCCAGGGCGTTTACATGGAGCCGGGCTCCAAGCGCTACTACCCTTATGGCACCCTGGCGTCCAGCGTCATCGGGTTCGTCAACGGGGAAAACGAGGGCGGCGTGGGACTGGAGGCCAAGTACAACTCCATCCTCTCCGGCACCGCCGGACTGACGGTCACCGCCAGAAACGCCGTGGGCGGAGACCTTTTGTACCAGTACGAACAGTACTATGACGCGGAGAACGGAAAAAACCTGGTTTTGACCCTGGACAGCAACATCCAGTACTATCTGGAAAAGGGCATTGAGAGCATGGTGGATAAGTTCGACGCGAAAAACGGCGCCACCGGCATCGTCATGGACGTCAATTCCGGCGCCATTTTGGCCATGGCCTCCTACCCCAACTACGACCCCAATGACTACGGCACCATCTATGACGAAAAGCTCAAGGCACAGCTGGACGAGAAGCTGGCAGAGTTGGAGGCCGACCGCGCCTCCTACGAAACGGAGGAGGACTACCAGGCGGCGGTGAGCGCGGCCACCAGTGCGGTGGTAGGCACCCAGTGGCGCAACAAGTGTATCGACTCCACCTATGAGCCCGGCTCCACCTTCAAGCCCATCACTCTGGCCGCGGCCCTGGAGGAGGGACTGGTGAACAAAAACACCACCTTCAACTGCACCGGCTCCATCATGGTGCAGGGCTGGAGCAAGGCCATCAACTGCTCCAAGCGCACCGGCCACGGTGTACAGACGCTGGAGCAGGCGGTGGGAAACTCCTGCAACCCGGCGTTTATCACCATGGGTCTCAAGATCGGCACCGAGACCTATTATGACTATCTTCAGTCCTTCGGCCTGATGGAGACCACAGGCGTGGACATGATCGGCGAGGTGTCCGGCATCTTTGCCGATGAGGACACCTTCAACTCCAACGTGGTGTCCCTGGCGTCCTACGCCTTCGGTCAGACCTTCAACGTCACGCCCCTGGAGCTGATCCGGGCCCAGGCCGCCTGCATCAACGGCGGCTACCTCTACACGCCCTACATCGTCGATCAGGTGCTGGACGACGACGGCAACATCGTCTTCCAGCACAGCACGGATACGGTCCGGCAGGTCATCAGCGAGGAGACCTCCGCCACGGTGAGAGAGTGCCTGGAGTACGTGGTGGCCAGCGGCACCGGCCGCAACGGCCAGGTGGCCGGCTACCGCATCGGCGGCAAGACCGGCACCGCCGACAAGACCGGTACTCGGACCAAAGATAACCCCCAGGGCGACGTGGTGGTGTCCTTCATGTGCTTTGCGCCGGCGGATGATCCCCAGGTCATCATGCTCATCACCATGGATACCCCCAGCCGTACCACCGGCACCTATGTCTCCGGCGGCAACATGGTGGCCCCCACCGCCAGCCAGGTCATGGGCGAGATCCTGCCCTACCTTGGCATCGAGCCCGACTACTCCGCGGAGGAGCTGGTAGGCGCCGACGCCACGGTGCCCAACGTGGTGGGCAAGACTGCCGCGGAGGCCAAGGAAAAGCTGGAGAGCGTGGGCTTTGCCTACAAGACCGTGGGCGACGGAGATACGGTCACCGACCAGACTCCCGCCGGCGGCGCCATCGTGCCCAACAACGCCTCCATCATCCTCTATCTGGGAACGGAGAAATCCGATGACCTCTGCACGGTGCCCAACGTGGTGGGCAAGACCGCATCGGAGGCCAACAAGGCGCTGACCAATGCGGGCCTCATCATGAAGGTCTCCGGCGCCACCACCGTCAGCTCCGGCAATGTCCACGCCATTTCTCAGAGTGTGGCGGCGGGAACGGAGCTGGAGGCCGGCAGCGTGGTGACGGTGCAGTTTGGCGACAGCTCTGTGCTGGATTGATCCCTGAGCGCACTTTTTGCGTGGAACAGGGCACCTTCTGCCGTATATTTCGCAAAATCAACTGCTTATAATGGACACTGGCCACCTTGGCCCAAACATGCAGTGAGGAGAAGATACAAATGAAATTGCGCGCGCTTTTGGAAGGGATCCCCGTGCTGGATGCCACGGCGGACCTGGATATGGAAATTACCGGCGTCAGCTATGACTCCCGCACCACCCGGCCCGGAGACCTGTTCGTGGCCATGACCGGCTTTGCCGTGGACGGACACGACTTCATCCCCAAGGCCGTCTCTGCCGGCGCGGCGGCGGTGCTGTGTGAGCGCGCCCCGGAAGAGAGCATTCCCTGGGTGCGCACGGAAAACAGCCGCCGGGCCCTGGCCGTGCTGGGCGCCAACTTCTATGGCCACCCCGCCGACGCCATGACCATGGTGGGTGTCACCGGCACCAACGGCAAGACTACCACCACCTATCTGCTCAAGTCCATTCTGGAGCAGGCGGCAGGCGCCAAGGTGGGCCTCATCGGCACCAACCAGAACATGATCGGCAGCGAGGTGGTGCCCACCGAGCGCACCACGCCGGAGTCCTTCGAGCTCCAGGGCCTGTTTGCCCGCATGCGGGATGCCGGCTGCACCCACGTTGTTATGGAGGTCTCCTCCCATGCCCTGGCGCTGGACCGGGTCTACGGCGTCCACTACGCCGTGGGCGTGTTCACCAATCTGACCCAGGACCACCTGGATTTCCACAAGACCATGGAAAACTACTGCGACACGAAGGCGGAGCTGTTCCGCCGGTGCGACACCGGCGTCTATAATGCCGACGACCCCTGGGCCCCCCGGCTCATGGCCCATGCCACCTGCCGCAAGCTCTCCTACGCCGAGCAGGCACAGGCGGATCTGCGGGCGGAGGACATCTGTCTCGAGGCGGATCACGTTTCGTTCACCGTGGTGAAAAAAGAGGAAAAAGTACCTGTAAGGGTTGGCATTCCCGGCCGTTTTATGGTATATAATACGCTGGATGTGTTGGGCGCCGCTCTGGCGCTGGGCGTGCCTTTGACAAAGAGCGCCGCTGTTCTGGCCGCCGTGCCCCATGTGAAGGGACGGGTGGAGGTAGTGCCCACCCCCGGCAAGGACTACACCATCCTCATCGACTATGCCCACAGCCCCGACGGACTGGAGAACGTGCTGCGCTCTGTGAAGGACTTCGC
>CABQCB010000062.1 GCA_902462475.1 uncultured Oscillibacter sp.
GCGGCGCTGACATTGCCGCCGCCGCTGCGCTGCCGGGCAGAGGAACTGCGGCCGCCGCTTCATACCGCATGTCCGTTCCCTCTCGTTCCAAGGGCCATGCCCCCTTTCTTTGGTTACTCCACTGTATGAGAGGTTGTCCCCGGTTATGCCCCCAATTTGATGGAAAGCTTGCTTGACATTTCCGTCAATGCGTGCTATGGTTGAGCTATGGAAAGGACGCTTTCCATTTTAGGAGGAATGTGCACATGAAAAACAATCTGGAGGCACTGCGCAAGGCGCGGGGCATCAAGCAGGAGGAGCTGGCCGAGGCGCTGGAGGTCTCCCGGCAGACCATCGGCTCCTTGGAAAACGGGCGCTACAACCCCTCCATTCTGCTGGCATTCAAGATCGCCCGCTACTTCGGCCTTGCCATCGAGGATATTTTCATCTACGAGGAGGATGCCAAATGAGACGCAAAACCAAAGCCTATCTGACCCTGGGGATCACAGGGCTGGTGCTGGCCATCGTGAGTCTGGTGCTGGAGCACCGCATTCCGGACACGGTGGGCGCGACGGGTACAGCCATCGGCATGGGGTTGTTTGCTTACGGCTTTTCCAAATTCCGCACACTGCGGTGGGAGGAAAAAGAGCCCGAGATCATGCGCAAAGCGCAGATCGAGGCAAACGACGAACGCAACATCGCCATCCGCCGCCGGGCCCAGGCGGTGTCCGGGGAGGTACTGCAATGGACGGTCCTGGTCGCGGCGTGGGTCTCCATCGGGCTGGACGCGCCGCTGTGGGTGACGGTTGCCGCCGTAGGTGTGTTTCTGGCCAAATCCTTTCTGGACCTGTTCTTGATCTTCCACTACCGCAAGCAGATGTAGCTTTGTCGAAAAAGGGCGCTTTCCGCCTTGACGGCCCGCCTGTACGGTTGGTATCATAAGGAAAACGAAACCGGAAAGGCGGCGGAGATATGGATAAGCGGATCAGGACCTTCTTTCTCTCGGCGGCGCTACTGCTGAGCCTCGCAGGCTGCGGCAAAGAACCGGAGCCGGAACCGGAGCCGGAAGTCACGCCGCCCCCGGTGGAGGAGCCGGAACCGGAGCCGGAGCCCTATGCTCCCGCCGGGACGAACCCCCTGACCGGCGAGCCCATGGAGCCCGAGTTTGAGGGCGACCGCCCGGTGGCCGTCATGTTCAACAACCTCAAGATCGCCCAGCCCCAGCTGGGTGTTTCCCAGGCAGACATCATCTATGAGGTTCCCGCCGAGGGCGGCATCACCCGAATGCTGGGAGTCTATCAGACGCTGGAGGGTGTGGAGGATTTGGGCAGCATCCGCTCCACCCGCCCCTATTACCTGGAGCTGGCCCTGGGACACGACGCGCTGCTGGTGCACGCAGGCGGCAGCCCGGACGCCTATGCGGACATCTCCGCCTGGGGCGTAGACAACATGGACGGCGTCAACGGCGGCTCCGACGCCAAGATCTTCTGGCGGGACGCAGACCGGCGCAAATCCATGGGGTACGAGCACAGCATGCTCACCTCCGCCTCCGCCATTGAGGACTACCTGGCCCAGGGGCATTTCTCCACGGAGCACCGGGAGGGCTACACCTACACCCAGTCCTTCGTCCCCGACGGCACGCCGGCAAACGGAGCGCCTGCCACCGCCGTGACGCTGCGCTACACCAACTATAAAACCGGGCAGTTCGACTACGACGCCGAAAGCGGCAAATACCTGGCCAGCCAATATGGCTCAGCCTACATGGACGGCGGGACGAACACGCAGGTATCCGCCACCAACGTGCTCATTCTGGAGACCTCCATCTCCGTCATCCCCGGCGACACGGCGGGGCGGCTGCGTGTCACCCTCACCGGCAGCGGAGACGGCACGTTCTTCTGCGGCGGCAAGGCCGTCCCCATCCGCTGGAGCAAGGCAGACCGGAACAGCCCCTTTGTCTACACCCTGGAAGACGGCTCTCCCCTCTCCCTGGGGCAAGGGAACAGCTATGTGTGCATCATCAGTCCCCGGACCAGCACCCTTACTTACGAATAAGAAAAGCGGCGGATTCTCCGCCGCTTTTTTCTCACCCCCGGCCTCCCGGCGCATACACTGGATTGAAAGACCCGTTCTTTCATTTCAGCTACTTACTAGGAGGTATTGTCATGCCTGATAAAATCATGCCCGGCCCCGTGTCGGAGTGCGGCAATGTGCGGGAGGCGGTGTGCATCCACACCCGGAAGATCTATGACTCCTGCCGGGATAAGGACTGTGTGGAAGACCTGCGCTTCTACCCCAAAATGCAGTATGCGGACGTCATCAACCGGGCCCAGTCCGTCAAGGGCGGCAGCGCCAAGCTGCTCTATGTCTATGTGGACGTGGAACCCGTCAGCTTCAACCGGGGGTTCTACACGGTGGATATGCGCTTTTTCTACGCCGTGACCCTGCAGGCCTATCTCTCCTGCCCCGTTCCCGTGCCGGTGGAAGGCCTGTGCGTGTTCGACAAGCGGGTGATCCTCTTCGGCAGCGAGGGCAACGCCAAGATCTTCTCCTCCCAGATGCGCGTGGGTGAGCCGGACGTCCAGGAGCTGCGCCGGGCCAACGCCCCTGTGGCCGTGGTGGAGGCGGTGGACCCCATCGTGCTGGATGCCCGCATTCTGGACTGCTGCGGCAAGCGGGAGTGCGACTGCGACCTGTGCGAGGTGCCCTCCTTCATCAACGGCTGCTTCGGCGGAGACCTCTCCAGCGGCGATGACACCCGCCGGATCTATGTGACGCTGGGCCAGTTCTCCATCGTCCGTCTGGAGCGGGATTCCCAGCTGCTGATCCCCGTGTACGACTACTGCATGCCGGAGAAGGAGTGCTCCTGCGGCGCCGGCAGCGAGGACCCCTGCTGCGTGTTCCGCAACATCTCCTTCCCCGTGGGCGAGTTCTTCCCGCCCAACACCGTGCACAAGCCGGAAAACTACCAGGAAACCAAAAACCTTTGCTCCTGCTGCAAATGACGTTTGCGGAGGCCGCCTCGCCGGCCTCCGCATTTTTTTCTGTACACATGTTCCAAAATGGGTTATAATGATGCAAAAGAGTAATCAGGACGCAGGCATGGCCCGCGCCCATCTGACAAGAAGGAGTGTATTCCCTATGGCGGCACGCGGCTTCATCCACGACAAGCTGGAAATCAAGTTTTTGATCCTGTACATCACCGCCCGGCTGGTGGAGCCGGTCCCCTTTGACACCGTGCTGGAGCTGACGCTGTGCGACGACGCCATCGACTATTTCGACTTTTCCGAGTGCCTAGCCGATCTGGTCAAAACCGAGCACCTGACGCTGTCGGAGGACGGCATGTATGCCATCACCGAAAAGGGGCTGCGTAACAGCCGCATCTGCGAGTCCAGCCTGCCCTATTCCGTCCGCCTCCAGTGTGACAAGAGCCTGGCCTCCTGCAACCGCAAGCTCCGCCGGAAGAGCCAGGTGCGCGCCGGCTGTGAAAAGCGGGAAAACGGCACCTACACAGTGTCCCTGGCTCTGGATGACGACATGGGCAGCGTCATGGACCTGCATCTGGCCATGCCCCGGGAGGATATGGCCCAGGAGCTGGCGGACCGCTTCCGCAGAAATCCGGAGCGGCTGTACAGCGAGATCATGCGGGTGCTCATGTCCTCCGAGCCGGAGGAAGAGGACGTGGAATGAAACCAAAAAACCGCCCCGCGCCAAATCGGCGCAGGGCGGTTTTTTGTCTGTCCGCTGCTTTCTCCGCTCACTTGACTACTACGTTTTCCTCACCCAGTGTCTCCTTCGCCTCTTCCACCAGGGCCGGACGCAGCAGCACCCGGGCGGCGTAGACCTTGCGGGTGTCCGCCATGACCATTTTCACCGGGTCCGTACCGGGGAACATGGCAAACACCAGCTTCATATGCCGGACGGACGGGTCCTGGAGAGACGGGAACTTCAGATAGAGCGTTTTGGGCTTTTCCGGCGGAGGCGGCGCCCCCTCCCCCAGCCGCTCCAGCGGCTCCACGCTGTCGCACATGAGCTGGGGGGCCTTCTCGTCCCGGACAGAGAGCTTTCCCTTCACCACGACAGCCTGGTTTTCCCGGAGGTAGGCGCCGCAGGTATCCAGCACCCGGGAAAAGCACAAAAGCTCCATGGCGGCGGTATCGTCCTCCACGGTCACGTAGGCCATCAGGGAGTTATTCTTCGTGGTCTTGGTCTTGCTGGATGTCACCACACCGCATAGCGTCACACGCTGGCCGTCGGAAAAGCGGGTGGGGCCGCCCTCCTGGGCAAAGTCCGCCAGCACCGCGCCGATGGCAGGGACCCCCAAAGCCCGCACCTGCTGGCGGTACTGGTCCATGGGATGGCCGGAGAGATAGAGGCCCGTGGTCTCCTTTTCCATCATCATCCGCTCCTGGGCGGTAAACTCCGGAATGTCTGGCAAGGGGATCTCCTTTGCAGCGTTTGCGCGGGAAGCGCTGTCGCTGCCCATGGAGAAAAAGTCCATCTGCCCCTCCAGGTTTTGCCGCTGCTGGGAGGCCACAGAGTCCATCACCGACTCATATACCTTTACCAGTTGGGAGCGGCGGGCGCCGGTGGAATCGAATGCACCCGCGCGGATCAGATTCTCCACCGCCCGCTTGTTGATATCGCTGCCCACCATGCGGCTGCAGAAATCGTAGAGAGAGCAGAAGGGGCCGTCTGTCTCCCGCTCACGCATCACCGCCTGGATGAAGCCCCGGCCAATGTTCTTGATGGCCACCAGACCGAAGCGGATACCGCCCTTCTCCACTGTAAAGCAGTCGCTGGAACGGTTGATGTCCGGCGGCAGCAGGGCGATGCCGCACTCCCGGCACTCGGCGATGTAGCCGGCCACCTTGTCGGAGTTGTCCAGCACGCTGGTCAGCAGCGCCGCCATGTACTCCCGGGGGAAATGGTACTTGAAATACGCCGTCTGATAGGCCACCACCGCATAGGAAACGGCATGGGCCTTATTGAAGGCATAGTTGGCAAAATCATAGATCTCGTTGTAAATAGCCTCTGCCGTTTCCGGCGGAATGCCATTGGCTACGCAGCCTGTAATGTTTCTTTCCTTGTCACCATTGATGAAGGCATCCCGCTCCCGCTCGATGTCCTTGGCCTTCTTTTTGCTCATGGCACGGCGCACCATGTCCGCCTGTCCCAGGGAGTAGCCCGCCAGCTGCTGGAAGATCTGCATGACCTGCTCCTGGTAGACGATGCAGCCGTAGGTAATGGAGAGGATGGGCTCCAGGGAGGGATGCTTGTAGGTGACGAGCTTGGGGTTATGCTTGCAGGCGATGAACCGTGGAATGGACTCCATGGGTCCGGGGCGATAAAGGGCCACGATGGCGGTCAGGTCCTCGATGGTCTGGGGCTTGAGTCCCACGCACACGCCGGTCATGCCCGCCGACTCCATCTGGAACACACCGCTGGTCTTCCCCGCCGTCAGCATGTCGAACACGGCCTGGTCGTCCTCCGGGATATCCTCCAGGCGGAAGTCCGGCCGCTCCTTCTGGACCATCTTCACCGCGTCGTCCAGCACGGTCAGGTTTCTTAGGCCCAAAAAGTCCATCTTCAAAAGGCCCAGCTCTTCCAGTGTGGTCATCACATACTGGCACACCACGGACTCGTCGTTTTTGGATAGGGGCACATATTCATAGACCGGCCGCCGGGTGATGACCACGCCGGCAGCGTGGGTGGAGGCATGCCGGGGCATGCCCTCCAGGGCCTTGGCGGTATCGATGAGCTTTTTCACCTGTCCGTCCGTTTCATAGAGCTCCCGCAACGGCTTACTCAATCGCAGGGCATCCTCCAGCGTGATATGGAGCGCACCGGGGCCGCCGGGCACCTGCTTTGCGATCTGGTCCACCTGTGCATAGGGCATATTCATGACCCGGCCCACATCCCGGATGACGCCCCGGGCCGCCATGGTGCCGAAGGTGACGATCTGGGCCACATGGTCGTCGCCGTACTTGCGGCGGACATAGTCCACCACCTCGCCCCGGCGGGTATCTCCGAAGTCCATGTCGATATCCGGCATGCTCACCCGCTCCGGGTTCAAGAACCGCTCGAAGTACAGGTTATATTTGGCCGGATCGATGTCCGTGATCTCCAGGCAATAGCTCACCAGGCTCCCGGCGGCGCTGCCGCGGCCGGGTCCCACAGGAATGCCGGCCTGCTTTGCATAGCGGACAAAGTCGGAGACGATGAGGAAGTAATCCGTAAAGCCCATCTTCTCGATCATGTCCTGCTCGTATCGGAGCTGCTGGCGGTGGCTCTCGTCCGCGCCGTAGCGGCGCGTATAGCCCTCGTCGCAAAGCTTTTTCAGATAGGAAAAGCTGTCGTAGCCCGGCGGCAGCTGGAATTCCGGCAGGTGGTACTTGCCGAAGGTGAATTCCAGGTTGCACATGTCCGCCACCTTGGCGGTGTTGGCCACTGCCCCCTCGTACCCGGCAAAGAGCGCCTCCATCTCCTCCCCGCTGCGCAGGTAGAAGTTCCGGGGCTCGTAGCGCATGCGGTTCTCGTCCTCCAGGAGCTTCCCGGTCTGGATGCACAGCAGTACGTCGTGGGCCTCCGCGTCCTCCTTGCGCAGGTAATGGGCATCGTTGGTGCACACCATAGGAAGCCCCGTATCCTGGTGGATCCGCAGGATGCCCCGGTTCACCTCCTGCTGGTCGGCGATGCCGTGGTCCTGCAGCTCCAGATACAGGTGATCCGGGCCGAAGATGTCCGCAAGCTCCAGAGCATAGGCCTTGGCGTTTTCATACTCGCCGTTGCGCAGCCTGCGGGGGATCTCGCCCGCCAGGCACGCCGTCAGGGCGATGAGGCCGCGGCTGTGGCGGCGCAGCAGATCCAGGTCGATGCGGGGCTTGATGTAAAAGCCCTCCGTCCAGGCCATGGATACCAGATAGGAAAGGTTCCGATAGCCCTCCTCGTTTTCGCACAGCAGCACCAGATGGCGGCTCTCGGCGTCGAACTCGTGGATCTTGTCGAACCGGGAGCGGCCCTGAGGCGTCACATAAACCTCGCAGCCGATAATGGGCTTGACGCCCTCCGCCTTGCAGGCGCGGTAAAAGTCGATGGCGCCGTACATGACGCCATGGTCCGTGATGGCGCAGGCGTCCTGCCCCATGGACTTGACGATCCCCGGCAGGTCCCGGATGCGGCAGGCGCCGTCCAGAAGGCTATATTCCGTATGGACATGTAAATGGACGAAGGGCATAGTCGTTTCCTTTCCAGTGGGATGGTATCAGCGGTCATCCTCATCCAGCGGCTTGCCGCATTGGGGACAGTAGAGAGGCAACCTCATAGGCACGCGGCCGTCCTGGCACAAAGATGCGCCGCAGTGGGGGCAGCGCAGATAGCCATAAGCCAGCACCAGCCCGGCAATCACCAGTATGATCGCCAGGATGCATAGGGCAACGATCCAGGCCATGGAGAGCTCCTTTCCCCCCTTAGCCACAGCTCCTCCCAACAGCAGCAGGGCAACACCCGCGAGACAGAGCACGTCGGAAAGCCGCAAGACCTGGTGCAGTGTCAGGGAATCCAGCTTTTTCACGGCGCATTCCTCCTTTGCCGCTTTTGCGGTTTGATTACTGCTCCGCTTTTTCCTCTTCCAGCATCTGCTCCACGATCTCCGTGGCGGTGACCACCATGTTGTCGCAGTGGGCGGTGACGCCCAACCGCGCCGAGGCGGGATTCTTTTCCGTGACGCCGGGACGGGCCCGCAGCAAGTCGCCGCAGCGGGTCAGGCCGAACACCGCTTCATAGCGGCGGCGGAACTCCTTGGTGATGGCGTAGGTCCGCACCTTGCCGGCGCGGTCGGCACCGTCCGTATGGGGATGCAGGAGGCTCAGCACCATGACGCCGCCGCTGATGGCGCCGCAGAGCTCCTCGTGGCTGCCGCCCACGCCGCCGCCGAAGCCGCCGGCCACGGCCATCACGGACTCCTCGGGAAGTCCCAGCAGATCCGCGAAAGCCCCCGCCACAGACTGGGCGCAGTTATATCCTTCATGGTGCAGCTCCAATGCCTTTGCACAACGATCCATTGTCTTTTTCTCCTTTGTATTTATAGATTTTTCGCCAGCTCCACCAGCTTGCGCAGCCGATGATTCAGGCAGGATTTGGTCACCGGCGGATCAAACTCCTCCGCCAGCTCCGAAAGCGTCAGCTCCGGGTTGGCCGCCCGGAGGCTCGCCGTCTGCTGAAGCTTTTCCGGCTGCTTTTCCAAAAGCCCCGCCGCCTCCAGCTGCTCCTGGGCCGCCCCCACCGCCTTGTCCAGATTGGCGCTGTCACAGTTGAGACGGCGGTTGACGCTGTTGCGCAGGTCTTTTTCCATTTTGGCGGTCATGACGTTCATGGCCGCCACCGGCGCGCCGATGAGCGTGAGAAAGTCCTCGATCTGGTCGCTTTGCTTGAAATAGGTCACAAAGCTGCCGTTGCGGCTGACGCTCTTGGGGGGATAGCCGCACTCCCGCAGCAGCACGTCCAATTCCCGGCTCACCTGCAT
>CABQCB010000063.1 GCA_902462475.1 uncultured Oscillibacter sp.
TGCACCAGTCGTTGCGCTCCCGGACCATGGACTTCATCCGGTCGATGCCCCAGCCGGGCACCCAGCGCACGTCGTCGCAGGCGGCGCAGGCCTCGTCCTTGAAGGACTCCACGGAGCAGAACCACTGGGGCGTGGCCCGGAAGATGATGGGGCCCTTGCAGCGCCAGCAGTGGGGATAGCTGTGGACGATGTCCTCCTGGGCGAAGAGCACGCCGCTCTCCTTCATATCCTTGAGGATGATGGGGTTGGACTCGTCGGTGGTCAGGCCCGCGTACTTGCCGGCATAGTCGGTGTGGCGGCCCTGGTCGTCCACGGGCACCACCATGTCCATGCCGTAGCGCTTGCAGGTCTGGTAGTCGTCGGCGCCGAAGCCGGGGGCCGTGTGGACGCAGCCGGTACCGGAGTCCATGGTGACGTAGTCGGCGTTCACCAGGCGGCTGGTCTTGGGCAGGAAGGGATGGTCGGCCAGCATGTTTTCAAAGAAGGAGCCGGGATGGGTCTCCAGGATCTCGTAGCTTTCAAAGCCGCCGATCTTCATGACCTTGTCCGTCAGGGCCTCGGCCATGATATAGACTTCCCCGTTGGGAGCCTTCACCAGGGCATAGGCCTCGTCGGGATGCAGGGCGATGGCAAGGTTCCCGGGCAGGGTCCAGATGGTGGTGGTCCAGATCACGAAGAAGAGCTTGCTCTTGTCCACATGGGAGAGCTTGCCCAGGTCGTCGTGCATGGGGAACTTCACATACACGGTGGTGCAGGGATCGTCCTGATACTCGATCTCCGCCTCGGCCAGAGCCGTCTCGTCGTGGGGGCACCAGTACACGGGCTTGAGGCCCTTGTAGATATAGCCCTTCTTGAACATCTCGCCGAACACCTTCACCTCCTCGGCCTCAAAGCCGGGGTGCATGGTGGCGTAGGGATGCTCCCAGTCGCCCAGGACGCCCATACGCTGGAAGCCCTCGCTCTGCACGTCCATATAGTGCTGAGCGAACTCCTGGCAGGCAGAGCGGAAATCGGGCACGCTCATCTCCTTGCGGTTGAGCTTGTTCTGCTTGATGATGGCAGACTCGATGGGCATGCCGTGGTTGTCCCAGCCGGGGATATAGGGGGTGTAGTAGCCCCGCATGGCGTAGGATCGGGTGATGATATCCTTGAGGGCCTTGTTCATGGCGGTGCCCATGTGGATGCCGCCGTTGGAAAAGGGCGGGCCGTCGTGGAGATTGAAGAGGGGCTTGCCCTCGTTCTTCTTCAGCAGCTCGTTGTACACGTCCTGCTCCTGCCAGCGCTTGAGCATCTCCGGCTCCCGCTTGGGCAGGCCCGCCCGCATGGGGAAGTCCGTTTTGGGCAGATTGATGGTCTTGTTGTAGTCCATGTCTCAATTTCCTCCGTTTATGATAAAGTGTTATTCCTTGTTCTCTGTAAAAAATATCACCGTGCCGCAGCTGCGGCAGAAGGCACCGGAATACTGGGGAAGGCTGGAGAGGGCCTCAAGCGAAAAGGCAGACTGGGTGTGGTCCCCCACCGGGCAGAGCCGGATCGCGCCTTTGGGCCGCTGAAAGTTTTTCAGCGGCGTCCGCTCCGGTGTCCAAGCCAGGTAACCCCGCGGAGAATAGACGCTTCCATTCTCCATCTCTTTCCCACAGGCAGGACACTTCATCCGGCAATCCCTCCTAAAACAAAAAAACGCCCTGTCTCTTCTCCAAGAGACAAAGCGTTTGCAAACACTCTGCGGTACCACTCTTCTTGCCGTCCCCTTACGGGAAGCGGCCCCTCGCAGCCCGCCGTCACGGGCCGATGCGTTAACGGGCATCACGCGTCCTGTCCTACTCACGCGCAATCTTTCTGAACAGCAATGTTCAGAAAGTGCCGCCGTGCCCATGGCGCGGCGGCGCGCCTGATGGAGAATTCTACGCGCGTGCCGCGCGATCCGATTTGAGCGGCGTTGGGCGTTCAAACCGGATAGAATTCTTCAATCGCGTCGTCTTTCAGCAGGAGGCTCCAAGGTGATGTTCGCCCTCCCCGCCCGACCGCCTTGCACCAGACAGCGGCTCTCTGCACGGGGGAAAAGGGGTACTCGTCCTTATCCTCGCCAAACTATGCAATTCCTTGCTTATGATATCACGTTCCGCCGGTTTGTCAACCGTTTCGGGGAAAAAAAGGGCGCCAAAAGGCGCCCTTTTCCGTTTTTTTACTGATAGCGGTACTGCTTCCCGGAGTACTGGTCCACGCAGCTCAAAAACATCTCATGGCTGTGGAATTCCAGCATCTGGCAGCCCTCCTCCTCATGAAAGGAGACGATGCGGCGCTTGGTATCCACCCAGATTCTCCAGAGATTATCCACAACTCGCGTTTGCTCCATGTTGGAAGGCCCCCTCCCGATTTTGCCCCGGCATAGCGGAGCTTTTACTGATAAGACGATTCAGAGTGCCGTTTTGTTTCACTTTTCTGAAAAAAATTTTTTCCGCCCTCAAAGTTCCTCCATGGCCGCCGCCACATCCTGCAAAAAGGCGTCCCACGCCTCGGGGTGCTCCACGTAGTAAAGAGGGCAGAGCTTGCCCGTCACGTCGTAATGACGGATGACGTCCTCCTCCGGGTCCAGGTGGAACTCCTTGCAAAGCCAGGCCGTCAGCTCCACGGCCCGGTCATAGGTCACCGGGGAAAACTCCCCCGTCTCGTCCGGGTGGCACACCTCGATGGAGACGGTGTCGTCGTTGCGGCTGTTGGAGGCGTAAGCCACCTCCGTCAAGGGCACGCAGGCGATGACCTCCCCCTCCAGCCCCACGATGAAGTGGCTGGAGGCATACACCTCGTCCGTCCCGGCGGAGAGGGACTCAAAATAATTCCGGTTGGCCTGGGCGGTGGTGCCGGGATTTCCCACATAGTGGATGACCACGCCGTTGATGTCCTCCAGGGGCGTGCCCGGCCGGGAATAGGGATTGACCGTCAGGTAATCCCGCTCCACGTAATCCGGCAGGGCCACGTCCTCGCCGGGAAGCCCCCGGCCGGCAAGCCACACCGCCACCGCCAGCACCGCCGCTGCGGCGATCAGCCACACCGGCCGCAAAGAGCGGCGCACACGGCGACGGCGATGGCGGTGGTGATAGGTCTGTACGTCGCTCATGCGCCAAGCACCACCAGGCCGGTGACAGTGGTGGTGGCCGTGGGCTCACCGGAGGGCAGCGCCTCCACGGTCTGCTCCTCCGGCTCCAGGACCTGGGCCGTATCGGAGCTCCCGTCCTCCTCCGCTCCATACCGCTCCGGGTCCATCTGGGCCCACGTCACCAGGTCCTGCTCCGTCACCAGGCCCAGCTTCTTCAGGCAGGCGGCGGTGTAGGTCATGGACGGACGCACCGTGATGGTGATCCAGTCGGTATAGGTGATGTCCTCCTCCCGGTAGGTAAAGCTCAGGTCCAGATTCATGGCGTAATCTCCGCCGTTGCTGCCGCTGAACCAGTCGGGATCGCCCCAGGCGCCCACGGCGGCGTCCTGGGCCACGGCGTTCAGGATGGCCTGTGCCTCCCGGCTGCCCAGATCGTAGCCCTGGCCGCGGCTTTCCACAAACAGGCTGCCGCCGTCGGCCGTAAAGCGGTCATCCCCCAGGTGCAGCCGCTTTTGCTTCATGGTCTCGCTTTGCACCAGGGCGTCCAGCATGGCGTCATAGGTGCCGCTCTGGGCCAGCCGCTCCCGGGTGATGGTCAGAGAGTAGAACCGCTCCACCGTGACGCCGGTACGGAGGGCATAGACCAATCGCAGGGGATTTCCGTAGCTGACGTCCTCGCTTTCAGGCCAGGGCCCGTCGGAATCCATCTGCCGGATATACGCCTCGTCCGCCACGATGGCCCGGTGCAGGTCCTGCACCTGCCGGATGAGGGCGTCGTCCTGGCCGGGATAGAGGGTATAGGTATTGCCATCCACCCGCAGCTCCACATATTGGAGCTGATCCGCCGACGGCATCCGGGACTCAATGCCCAGAACGTCGAAATGCAGCGCGGCACAGAAGGCTGCGGAGAGCACCACCACTGCGAGAAGAGACTTCCAGCTGCCCCGGAACACCCGCAGGGACTTGGCCAGCAGCATGGACGCGGCGTAGTAGCCGATGATCCCGGCCACCGCCACACACACGGTCATGGGCAGGGCTTCGTAGGTGGGGCTGTACTGGAAGCTGCGCCAGAACAGCTCATAGAGCAGCAAGCCGCCCAGGGTGCCGGAGAGCACCGTGATGCCCCAGCGGAACACGGGCCGCAGCCACCGCACGGCCATCACATCTCCGGCGGACTCGCTGTGGCGGCGGCGGTAAGCGCCGTAGGCCAGAGCCAGCAGCACCGCGCCCACCAGGGCATAGACGGCGATGAGCCAGCCGTTTTCCAGAGACACGGCAGAAAGCTCCTGGCTGGGATAGCCGCTCTCGGTCATGGTCTCCACATATTCCCGGTTCACATGCAGGTGATGGGTCAGGTACACTGTGGGGCTGAGGAACTCCACCACCCCCGTGTAGGAGGAGTTGAAGCCGAACAAAAAGCCCTGGGCGAAGGAGGACACCAGAAAGTCCGCCAGCACTGCCAGAAAATGCAGCAGGAAGTAAAGGGCCGGCAGGGCGAAGATGTTGCCGGTGACAAAGGCCACGAACGTGGCACTGGCAAAGTAGAAAAAGCTCTCCCCCGCCACCGCCAGGACGGCGATGCCCAGGCCCACCGGGTCAAAGGCATGGCCATACAGGCTCACCAGGATGCACAGCACGCCGGTGACGGCGTAAGGGATGAGCATCATGGCCATGCCGGAGAGGAAGTTGGTAAAAAAGATCCCCCGGCGCTGGATGGGCAGCGTGTGCATGAGGCTCACGCTGCGGGCATTGTAGAGATAGCTCCACACGGTCATGGCGCACAGCACTGCGTAGCAAAGCGTCAGGGCCGGCAGCACCCAGGACACGGCCGAGTAATACACATCCGTCATTTCCTGGGGAAGGATCCGGGTGTGTTCGCGCATCAGCTGCAAAAACAGCGCCAGGGGGAACAGGGCCCCCACAAAGGACGCAAGGCCCCACAGCGGCCAGAACCGGCTGAGGTTCTTGCGAAAGAGGGTGCCGTTAAAGCACGATGTCCTTGACTGCATAATCCGCACCTCCCAACTCGTAAATGAAGATCTCCTCCAGGGTCAGCGGCACCGCGTCCACCAGCATGGGCTGGTAGGCCATGAGCCGCTCCGTGGCCTCCTGGGCGTTCATGCGCATGATCAGCGTATGCACCCGGCCCACCCGGGAGGTGTGCAGCACCGGAAGCTCCGGCGGCACCGTATCCATCCCGTCCCGGAACACCACCTGCAGCTTCACCATGTTCTCCTGCAGCTGGGCCAGCGACCGCTCCAGCAGTACCTTTCCGTGGTCCATGATGCCCACGTGGTCACACACGTCCTCCAGCTCCCGCAGGTTGTGGGACGAGACCAGCACCGTAGTGCCCCGCTCGGCCACGTCGCCCATGACCAGCGACCACACCTGCCGCCGCATGACCGGGTCCAGCCCGTCCACCGGCTCATCCAAAATGAGGTACTCCGGCATGCAGCAAAGGGCCAGCCAGAAAGCCACCTGCTTTTGCATGCCCTTGCTCAGGCGGCGGATCACGCGCTTTTCGTCAATGGAAAATACTTCCTTGAGCTTTTCGTATCGCTCCATATTGAAATGAGGATAAAATCCCCGGTAAAAGCGCATCATATCCCGCACCGTGGCCTGCAGGAAATAGTACCAGTCGTCGGGAATGGCCGCCATGCGCGCCTTGAGTGCCGCGTTTTCCCAGATGTCCTCCCCGCCCACGGAGATGGTGCCCCCGTCCTGGCGGTAAATGCCCGTCAGATGGCGGATGAGGGTGGATTTGCCCGCGCCGTTGGGCCCTACCAGGCCGTACACGCTGCCGGTGGGGATGGAGAGCGTGGCCCCGTCCAATGCGGCAAAGCCGTCAAACCGCTTGACAAGCTCCTTCACTTCGATCATGTTCCGTACGCCTCCTTTATCAGCGTCCCCAGCTCCTCGGCCGTGACGCCCAGATACTTCAGCTCTGCCAGCAGCTCCCGCAGCTGCCGCTCCAGCTCCTGACGGCGGCCGTCGTCTCCGCCGACGCCCGCAGAGGCAAAGCTGCCCTTGCCCGGGACAGAGTAAATGTAGCCCTCGCCCTCCAGCTCGTTATAGGCCCGCTGGATGGTATTGGGGTTGATGGCAAGCTGCGCCGCCAGCGCCCGCACCGACGGCAGCTTTTCGTCCGGCCCCAGGCCGCCGGTGACGATCAGCTTGCGCAGTCCGTCCTTGATCTGCTCGTAGATGGGTCGGGAATCCCGATAGTTCAGGCTGATCATCTTCTCACCCTCCCTTCTGCGGCCGGTTCCCCGCCGCATAATAACTGTACTAACTGTTCTAGTACAGTTAGGATACGCCCGCCGCGCCCGCTTGTCAATCCCCTTTTCCCGGAAAACCCGGCGTGAAACCAAAAAACCTTGGAAAAAGTGTCACTTTCCTCTTTACAATCGCCGCCCGCTGTGATATATTCACAAAGAACGCCGCCTTAGGCGTATCATGCCCCGGCGCTTCGTTTTGCGGACTTTCACCGGCCCAAAACGCAGTATCGTGGGGAATATTTTTGAAAGGTGGATTTTACCATGCTTCGTAAGGAACAGAAGACCGCTATCATCGACGCCAACCGCACCCATCCCACGGACACCGGCTCTCCCGAGGTCCAGATCGCTATCCTGACCGAGCGCATCAACGTGCTCACCGAGCACATGCGCATGAACCCCCAGGACAAGCACTCCAACCGTGGCCTTTTGAAGATGGTCGGTAAGCGCCGCAGCCTGCTGGACTACCTGCAGAAGAAAGACATCGAGCGTTACCGCGCCCTGATTGCCAAGCTGGGTATCCGTAAGTAAGTTTGAAACAGGGTGGTGTAGACTTCTGCACCACCCTTCTTTCACATTTTCTACCCCGCGCCACGAGAGCCTCTCAAGCCTTTAGCAGTTGAAAAAACGCCCTGGCTCCCCCTTTCCGGGACGCTGTTTCAAGTGCTAAATGGTTGGCTCTTGTGGTCCAATTCAAATGAAAAGGAGAATATTATGTCAACCATCATCACCAAGAGACAGTTCCCCGGCTACCACAAGTATGAGATGGAGCTGGCCGGCCGTCCCCTGACCATGGAAGTGGGCAAGCTTGCCGAGCTGGCCAATGCCGCCGTCATGGTGGGCTACGGCGACACCCGGGTGCTCTGCTGCGCCACCGCCGCTCCCCGTCCCCGGGACGGCATCGACTTCTTCCCCCTGAGCGTGGACTTTGAGGAAAAGCTCTACGCCGTGGGCCGCATCCCCGGCTCCTTCAACCGCCGGGAGGGCCGTCCCGGTGAGAAGGGCATCCTCACCAGCCGCGTCATCGACCGGCCCATCCGCCCCCTGTTCCCCTACGATTTCCGCAATGACGTGTCCATCATGTGCACCGTCATGAGCGTGGACCACGACTGCTCTCCCGAGATCGCCGCCCTCATCGGCACCTCCGCCGCCCTGGCCATTTCCGACATCCCCTGGAACGGCCCCGTGGGCGCTTTGAAGGTGGGCCTGGTAAACGGCAAGCTGGTGTTCAACCCCGACAGCGAGCAGCGCAAGGTCTCCGACCTGGACGTGACCGTGGTCTCCACCGCCAAGAAGGTGGTCATGATCGAGGCCGGCGCCAACGAGGTGCCCAACGACGTGATGTTTGAGGCCATCCGCTCCGCCCATGAGGAAAACCAGAAGGTCATCACCCTCATCAACCAGATGGTCGCCGAGGTGGGCAAGCCCAAGTTCGACTACCCCCACGCCGACTTCAACCAGGAGCTGTTCGACGACATCGTGGCAAACTTCATGGACGAGGCCAAGGCCGCCATGGATACCGACGACAAGAACGTCCGGGAAGCCCGCTGGAACGCCATGATCGAAAAGTGGCATGAGAAGTATCTGGAGCAGTACCCCGACATGGACAAGTACCTGGAGGAGTTCACCTACAAGTTCCAGAAGAAGATCGTCAAGCAGTGGCTTCTGGAGGGCCACCGCGTGGACGGCCGCCAGAAGAACGAGATCCGGCCCCTGGCCGCCGAGGTGGGCGTGCTGCCCCGGACCCACGGCTCCGGCCTCTTCACCCGCGGCCAGACCCAGGTGCTTTCCGTCTGCACCCTGGACACCCTCTCCGCCAACCAGAAGCTGGACACCATCTGGGAGGAGACGGAGAAGCGCTATATGCACCACTACAACTTCCCCGGCTACTCCGTGGGCGAGGCCAAGCCCGCCCGTTCCCCCGGCCGCCGGGAGATCGGCCACGGCGCCCTGGCGGAGCGGGCTCTGGTGCCCGTGCTGCCCTCTGTGGAGGAGTTCCCCTACGCCATCCGCGTGGTTAGTGAGGTGCTGAGCT
>CABQCB010000064.1 GCA_902462475.1 uncultured Oscillibacter sp.
TTTTGATGCAGTTACTCTTGCAAAGCGGGATTCCTTTCTCCATAGCGCTCCGCCCAGTAGGCAGCGCTGGATTCCAGATAGCCGCACGCCTGTTCGTCAGCATCGGAAGCTGCGGGCAGATCCATGCCCTCCTCCCACAGCAAAACCGCATTCTCACCCTGACCATACCAAACGCGTTTGACTTCCGCCGCTCCCTGAAACTCCGCATTCCCGGATACCCATTCCAGATCCAGAATTCTGTCCATATTCGAGGGGGAATTGCCCTCCCATCTCCTTTCCGTAATCAATGCCCGGATCGGGATGCAATACATATTCCCTTCGTCGTCGTATTCATAATTGATCTGGTGGAGTCCCAGATCGTCGTCAATATAGAAGTGGTACAGGATCCGTCCGTCCCGCAGCTGCCGCACATTGGTGATCTCAATTTTGGCCGGATCCACCGGGAACAGATTCAGCTGCGTAGCCGCTGCCCACAGACCCGCCAGCACCGCGCACACCGCCGCCGCGATGATCGCCCCTTTCCACCAAGCCCGGCGCCGGTCCTTTTTCCACTCCCGGGAAATGGCCCGTACCGGCGATGCCTCATCGGGGACGAGGGGCTCCGCCTCCGGCAGGGGCGCGTCCATGGCGTCCAGCTCCGCCCGGCAATCCGGGCACGTCTTCAGATGTTCCTCCACCGCCGCCCGGCTGGCCTGGGAACAGGCTCCGTCGTGATAAAGGGGCAGCAGATCCCGTATGATCTCACAGTCCATCCAATCCCTCCTTCAATTTTGCCCGGGCACGGAAATAGGTCACCCGCGCCCAGCTCTCCGTCTTGCCGAACAATTCCCCGATCTGGGAAAAGGGCAGCTCTCCGAACGTCCGCAGGGAGAACACCTCCTTGTAGGGCTCCGGCAGGCCGTGGAGCAGCCGGTGCAGCTGCCGGGCCGTCTCCTGCCGGGTGAAGCCCTCCTCAATGCCGCCGTCCCCCCGCTCCGCGGCGTCCTCTGTGTATTTGGCCCGCTCCCGGCACAGCGTCAGGTACTGGTTGCGGGCGATGCGGCACAGCCACAGCCGCAGGGGGCACTGTCCCCGGAAGCTGTCGATGGCGGTCAGCGCCTTGAAAAATGTCTCCTGAGTCACCTCTTCGGCCGTATGGGCATCCCGGCTCAGGGCCAGCACATAGCGGTACACATCCGCAAAGTATTGGCGGTACACCGCCTCAAATTCCTCCACCCGCTCACCTCCTCATGCAATAGACGCGCAGATCCCCGGTTCGTTACAATCTTTTTGTTCTCTCTGCTTGTCCGCGGGAAAAAGGCACGTTGTGTTTCTGAAAAAAATATTATATAATAAATGTCTATCTATCCGGGAGAGGAGGACCCCCATGGCGGATCTGGACACCAGCGTACAGTATATCCACGGCATCGGGCCGGCCCGGGCCAAGAGCCTCGAAAAGCTGGGCATCACCACCCTGGGTGAGCTCATCTCCTGGTTCCCCCGGCGCTACGAGGACCGCAGTGCCGTCCGCCGCATTGCCGATCTGGAGGCGGGAGAGAGCGCCTGCGTGGAGGCCATGATCGCCTCGCCGCCCACGCTGTCCCACATCCGCAAGGGGATGGACCTCATCAAGGTCCGGGCCGTAGACGAAAGCGGCGTGCTGGACGTGACCTTTTTCAACCAGACCTGGCTGAAAGATAACCTCCACCAGGGCCAGACGTATCTTTTTTACGGCCGGGCCGAAGGGAATCTTCTTCGCAAACAGATGGCCTCCCCGGTGGTGGAGCCGGTGGGCCGCCGGGAGCAGACCGGGCGCATCGTCCCCATCTACCCGCTGACCGCCGGCGTCAGCCAGCTGATGCTCTCCCGGTCCATCCGCCAGGGGCTGGACGCGTGCGCCGCCATTTTGCCCGACGCCCTGCCGGACGACGTACGGCAGGCCCACGCGCTCTGCCGCATCGGCTTTGCCTATGAGAACATTCACTTTCCCGCTTCGCCGGAGGCGCTGGAGCTGGCCCGCAGACGGCTGGCCTTTGAGGAGCTGTTCCTCTTTTCCCTGGGCCTGGCCCAGCTGCGCAGCCGGCGGGAGGTGGTGGAGATCCCTCCCTGTCCCGCGGTGGACATGGCACCCTTTTACGCCGCCCTGCCCTTCACCCTCACCGACGCTCAGCGCCGCTGTGTGGATGAGGCCCTTTCAGACATGCGCGCCGGCCGGCCCATGAACCGGCTCTGCCAGGGCGACGTGGGCTCCGGTAAGACCATGGTGGCCGCCGCCTGCGCCTATTTTGTGGCCAAGGGCGGCCGTCAGGCGGCGCTGATGGCCCCCACGGAGATCCTGGCCCAGCAGCACTATGAGGGCCTGGCCCCCCTGCTGGAAGGACTGGGCATCCGCTGCGCGCTGCTGACCGGCTCCACCTCCGCCAAGGTAAAGCGCTCCGTCGGCGCCCAGCTGGCCGCCGGGGAAATTGGCTTTGTGATCGGCACCCACGCCCTTTTATCCCAGGGAGTGGAATTTTCCGACCTGGGTCTGGTGGTCACCGACGAGCAGCACCGCTTCGGTGTGGCCCAGCGGGCCTCCCTGGCCGCCAAGGGCACCCATCCCCACACGCTGGTCATGTCCGCCACCCCGATCCCGCGGACCCTGGCCCTGATTTTGTACGGCGATCTGGATGTATCTATTATCGACCAGCTGCCCCCCGGCCGCAAGGCCGTGGAGACTTTCGCCGTGCCCGGCAGCTACCATGCCCGGATCTACGCCTTTTTGCGCAAACAGGTGGCCGAGGGGCGGCAGGCCTACATCGTCTGTCCCATGGTGGAGGAGGCGGACGAGCCCGGCGACGAGCGCAAGGCCGTCACCGCCTATGCCCAGAAGCTCCGCCAGGAGGTGTTCCCGGATCTTCGCATCGCCGTGGTCCACGGAAAGATGAAGCCCAAGGAAAAAGAGAAGGTCATGTCGGCCTTCTCCGCCGGAGATGCGGACATTCTGGTGTCCACCACCGTCATCGAAGTAGGTGTGGACGTGCCCAACGCGTCCGTCATGGTGGTGGAAAACGCGGAGCGCTTCGGCCTCAGCCAGCTCCACCAGCTGCGCGGCCGGGTAGGCCGGGGCAGCCACCAGTCCTACTGTATTCTGATCTCGGACAACCAAAATGAGGAGACCCGCCAGCGGCTCAAGGTCATGACAAAGACCAACGACGGCTTCCGCATCGCCGAGGAGGACCTGCGGCTGCGTGGCCCCGGCGACTTCTTCGGCCAGCGCCAGCACGGACTGCCGGGGCTGCGGGTGGCCGACATCGGTTGCGACACCCAGCTTCTGCGCCAGGCCCAGGCCGCCGCAGAGGACCTGCTCTCCCGTGACCCCAAGCTTTCCACCTGTCCCGCCACGGCGGAGCAGGTGAAGCGGCTTTTCACCCAGAAGGGCGACAGCCTGAACTAAAGAAAAATTTGAGAGGAGACCCACATGGACAGAAAACTCACCGCAAAGGAATACCTTTTCCTTTCCTCCATGCTCTTCGGCCTGTTTTTCGGGGCCGGCAACCTGATCTTCCCCGTCCACATGGGGCAGCAGTCCGGCTCCGCCGTATGGGCTGCCGCCGCCGGTTTCTGTCTTACCGGCGTAGGTCTGCCCCTTTTGGGCATCGCCGCCCTGGGTGCCTCCCGCAGCGACGGTCTTTTTGAGCTGAGCTCTCTGGTGGGCCGCAAATACAGCTACTTTTTCACCTGTCTTCTGTACCTGACCATCGGGCCCCTGTTCGCCATTCCCCGCACGGCCACGGTCTCCTTCTCCGTGGGCATCCAGCCCCTGCTTCCCCAGGAGCACACCCAGCTGGCGCTGTGCATTTTCTCAGCGCTGTTCTTTTTGATCGTGCTGTACTTCTCCCTGCGTCCCTCCGGCATCCTCACCTGGGTAGGCAAGATCCTCAACCCGTTGTTTTTGCTGTTTCTGGCCATTCTCACCGTCACCGCCCTGGTCCAGCCCATGAGCGCCGTCAGCGCCTCGGAGCCCACCGGCGCCTACGCCACAGGCAGCCTCTTCCAGGGCTTTTTGGACGGCTATAACACCATGGACGCCCCGGCGGCCCTGGCGTTCGGCATCGTGCTCATCACCGCCATCCGCCAGCTTGGCGTCCAGTCCCCCGGCGCCACCTCGATCTGCACGGTCAAGGCGGGCTTTTTCAGCTCCCTGCTCATGGCCGGCATCTACGTGATGCTCGCCGTGGTGGGTGCCCAGTCCCGGGCCGTGTACGGCATCTGCGTTGACGGCGGTGAGGCCCTCTACCGGATCGCCACCCACTACTTCGGCACCTTCGGCGGCGTACTGCTGGGCGTGACGGTGACGTTCGCCTGCCTCAAGACTGCCATCGGCCTCATCACCTCCTGTGCGGCGACCTTTGAAGAGCTGTTCCCCCGCACCTTCAGCTACAAGACCTACGCGGTGGTGTTCTGCCTGTTCTCCTTCGTCGTGGCCAACTTCGGCCTCAGCCAGATCATCCTCTTCTCCCTGCCGGTACTCATGTTCCTCTATCCTTTGACCATCACGCTGACGTTGCTGGGCCTCTTCGGCCGGTGGTTCGGCTATGACCGGCGGGTGTTCGTGGCCGTGACGGTGCCCACCGCCCTGGCCGCCGCCCTGGACTTTCTCCGCTCTTTGCCCGCCGGTGCCCAGGAAGTGCTCCACACCCAGGTGATCCTGGAGCCCGCGGCCCAGGTGCTGCCCTTCTTCTCCCAGGGCATGGGCTGGGTCATTCCCGCCTGCCTGGGCCTTGTGGTGGGACTGGCGCTCCATGTTCTCTCCCCCAAAAAGGCTTCGTGAATCTGACAAAAAAGCGCCGTGCATCGGAAGATGCACGGCACTTTTTTTACAGGTGCCCCCGGTTCAGCTCCCGGGTATAGAGCCTGGTCACATACTGCATGTGGGAGCGCATGGCCTGCTCCGCCCGCTCCGGCTCGTTGGCCAGGATCGCCACCATGATGTTCCAGTGCTGGCTGGCGGACTGGTCGTCCACCTCCGGCAAAAGGGCCCGGTTGCGGCTGAGGTACTCGGTGATCTGCACCATCAGGCTCTGAAGGCTGCGGCGCAGATACTCATTGTCGGCGATGTCCGCCACCGCCAGGTGGAAGTCAAAGTCCCGCTCCAGCTGGTAGTCCACATCCCGGGCAATGGCATAGCTGAGGGGCTGGCGCAGCTTATCCCCGTCCGCCGCCACGGCCTTCTGGGCCGCCAGATACACCAGGGCGCATTCCAATGCCGCGCGGGTCTCCAATAGCTTTTCAAAATGGGATTCCATATCCGTCTCCTTCCCCGGTCACTTCAGCTGGTCCAGTGTCAGGGAGAAACTGTCCAGGAACGTGTCCATAAAATATTGTACTTCCGGCAGGCCATAGCTCTCCAGGGCCGCGCGGGTCTGCTGTGCCGCCTGGCGGAACTCCCCGTTGCCCGCCTTGAGCTCCTCCAGGCACTTGATATAAGCCGAGAGCTTGTCCGCCGCCTTCACCAGTGCCGCTGTCTCGCTGTCGCGCTCTGCCAGCACGGGCTCGTAGGCCCCCCGCAGTGCCGGCGGCACCATGTCCAAAAGCCGCCGGGCCGCATCGGCCTCCACGTCCTTGTAGGCCGTGCGGATGGCGGGATTCATGTACTTGATGGGGGTGGGCATATCGCCGGTGAAGATCTCTCCGGCATCGTGATAGAGCGCCGCCACCGCCACGGCCCCGGCGTCCACGCTGCCGCCGAAGCACTGGTTGCGGATCACCGCCAAGGCGTGGGCCAGCACCGCCACCTGGTGGCTGTGCTCCTGGACGTTTTCCGGCGCCGTGTTGCGCATGAGCGCCCAGCGCTGGATGAAGCGCATGCGGAATATGTAGGCAAAAAAATGGCTCTTCAACGGCCTCACTCCTCGATCGTTCCAAACAGTACCCGCCCGTCGGTGCCGGTGATGCGAACAGGGCGCACGGCATTGTGCAGATCCTCGCCCTCCGCCAGCACCTCCATGTAGTTGGGGGCATGGCCGGCATAGCGGCCGTCCTTGGGCTGCTCAAAGAGCACCGGATACACCTCGCCCACGCAGCCGTCCAGATAGTCCCGGTGCATCTTGGCCGCCACCTCCGCGGCCCGGTGGGCCCGCTCTTCTTTTACCTGAGGGCTCACCTGCTCCATCTTGGCCGCCGGGGTGCCGGGGCGGATGGAATAGGGGAACAGGTGCATCTGGGCAAAGCCGCACTTGCGGATAAAGTCCAGCGTGGTGGAAAATTCCTCCTCCGTCTCGCCGGGGAAGCCCACGATCATGTCCGTGGTGACGGCGGGACGGTGGAAATGGCGGTTCAAAAGCTCCACGGACTGCAGATACCGGGCCGTGTCGTACTTGCGGTTCATGCGCTTGAGGGTGGCATCGCAGCCGCTCTGCATGGACAGGTGGAACTGGGGACAGAGGGCGGGGATGGCCGCTGCCCGGCGGCAGAACTCCTCCGTGACGGTGCGGGGCTCCAGGCTGCCCAGCCGCAGCCGCACATCGCCCACTGCCGCCGCCACAGCCTCCAAAAGGTCGATCAGGCTCTTGCCGCACTTGAGGTCCTGGCCCCAGGAGGAGATCTCGATGCCGGTGATGACGATCTCCCGGTAGCCCTGGTCCGCCAGCGCACGTGCCTGCTCCACCACCACGTCCAGCGGCGCCGAGCGCACGGGGCCTCTTGCGTAGGGGATGATGCAGTAGGAGCAGAAGTTCACGCACCCGTCCTCCACCTTCAGCATGGCGCGGGTACGGTTTTCCCCGCCGCCGGCAGGCAGCACCTCAAAGGTGCGCCGGTCGAAGGAGCGGTCGATGGATTCGATGAGGCGCCGCTCCCGGGCTGCCTCCTCCAAAAGGTCCAGAAAGCCCGCCCGGTCGCCGGTACCGGAGATCAGGTCCACATCCAGCGCGGCCATGTCCTCCTGGTGGGTCTGGGGATAGCAGCCGCACACGGCCAGCAATGCGCCGGGGTGCTCCCGGCGCACCCGGTGGAGTACCTTGCGGGACTTTTGGTCGCTGACGGCGGTGACGGAGCAGGTGTTGACCACATAGGCATCCGCCTCGCCGGCAAAGTCCACCACCTGGTGGCCCCGCTGGCGCAGCAGCTGCTCCATAGCCTGGGTCTCGTATTGGTTCATCTTGCACCCAAGGGTGTAAAAGGCAACTTTCATGGAATCTCCTTGCACTTTCCTGGAATTCTCTATATAATGATAAAACTGTTTCTTATTGATTATACTTTGATTTTCTCCGTTGGGCAAGACCCAATGAAAGGAGCGCTCTGCATGGTTTATCTGGATCACGCCGCCACCACGCCCATCCCGGCGGCCGTGGCGGACGAGATGTACGCAGTACTCAAGTCCCAGTTCGGCAATCCCAGCGCCCAGTACCCCATGGGCCTGGAGATGAAAAAGCGCGTGGAGTCCTGGCGGGCCGTGGTGGCCGGGGCGCTGGGCTGCCGTCCGGGAGAGCTGTACTTCACTTCCTGCGGCACCGAGGGCGACGCCTGGGCCATCCATGCCGCCTGCTGGCAAAACCGCCGGGTGGGACGCCACATCGTCACCACCGCCGTGGAGCACAGCGCCGTGCTGGAGAGCTGCCGGTGGATGGCCCAGGAGGGCTGGGAGGTGACGTATGTCGCCCCGGAGCCCGGCACCGGCCGTATCAGCGCCGAGGCCGTGCTGGAGGCCGTCCGGCCGGACACGGCCCTGGTCTCGTGCATGCTGGTGAACAACGAGCTTGGCTGCGTGTATCCCATCGCCGAGATCGCCCGCGGCCTTTCTGCCAAAAATCCGAAAACCCTGCTGCATACCGACGCCGTCCAGGGCTTTATGAAGGTCCCCTTCACGCCCAAGTCCCTGGGAGCGGACTTCATCACCATCTCCGCCCATAAGATCGGCGGCCCCAAGGGCATCGGCGCGCTGTACATCGGGCCCCGGGTCCGCAATCCCCGCCCCCTGCTGCCCGGCGGCGGACAGGAAAACGGCCTGCGCTCCGGTACGGAGGCCACGGCCCAGATCGCCGGATTTGCCAAGGCAGTGGAGCTGCGGCAGGCGTTTATCAAGGAACATCCCCACCACTTGGAGGAGATCCGGGACTATGCCCGGGAGAAGCTGGCCCAGGTGCCGGATGTACAGCTGATCGGGCAGGGGGACGCCCCCCACATCCTCTCCCTCTCCATGGTGGGCTGGCCCAGCCAGAACATGGTCAACGACCTGGGCAGCCAGGGCATCTGCATCTC
>CABQCB010000065.1 GCA_902462475.1 uncultured Oscillibacter sp.
AGGCCATCATGGTCCTGGAGCAGGGCAGCATCATCGAGCGGGGCGACCACGACGACCTGATCGCCCAGAAGGGCCGTTACTATCAACTGTACACCGGACAGGCGGAGCTCTCTTGAGAGCGCCGCCTGTTCGCCAAGGAAAAGAGGTGGATATGTCCAAGCTGAAAAAGTTTCGTCTGACCAATCTGCTCGCCCTGACGGCGGCGGGCATCATCAACGCCGTGGGCGTGACCATTTTCCTCGCCCCCGTCAAGCTCTATGACAGCGGCATCTCCGGCACGTCCATGCTTTTGGCCCAGGTGACGCCGGAGTGGCTGACGCTGTCCGTTTTTCTGCTGGTATTGAATGTGCCGCTGTTTTTGTACGGATTGAAAAAGCAGGGGCCTCTTTTTACCCTCTACGCCATCTACACGGTTTGCATCTACTCCCTGACGGCGTGGCTCATCACCGACGTGCTGCCTGTGGATGTGAGTTTGGCCTCGCCTCTGGCGGGACAGGATCTATTGTTGTGCGCCCTCTTCGGCGGACTGATCTCTGGCGTGGGCAGCGGTATGGCCATCCGCTTCGGCGGCGCCATGGACGGCATCGAGGTCATGGCGGTCATCTTTGCCAAGCGGCTGGGGGTGACGGTGGGCACGTTTGTCATGGCCTATAATATCCTGCTCTACATCATCTGCGGCATCGTGCTGCAAAACTGGATCCTGCCCCTTTACTCCATCGTTACTTATGGGGCGGCCCTCAAGACCGTGGACTTCATTGTGGACGGCCTGGACCGGGCCAAGTGCGCCATGATCATCACCGTGGAGCCCGACGCCATCTGCCGGGAGCTTTCCGAGGCCTTCGAGTGCGGCGTGACCCGCATAGAGGTGCGGGGCGGCTACTCCAACGCCCCCAAGACCATGGTGTATTTCATCGTCAACCGCTTTCAGGTGACGAAGATGAAGGACCTGGTCCACGAGATCGACCCGGGCGCTTACATCGCCATCAGCGAGGTGGCCGATGTGTTTTCTGCCAACAATCAGTAAAAAAGCGTCCCCGTTTTACGGGGACGCTTTTTTATATGGGTCCAAGCTCCATTTTGCCACGTCGTGATCGGAGGTGTCCGAGGCGGAGACCCAGCCCAGCTCCCCGCCCGAGAGGACATAGGGAATATCACTGTACACCGCCTGACGGCCATATTGGTCCGTCACCACGGCGGCAAAGACCAGCTGGTCCGTCTCCTCCGCCATGGTGAGGGTGGTCCCCTCGCTCAGGCGGAAGTACCGGGCATTGGCGCTGGTCTCGTCCTCCGGGGCGTCACAGGGCTCCAGCCAGGTAAGAAGGCAGCGGTTGAGGAACAACCCCAGCTGGACGGAGGAGATCTCCGATTGGCCCAGGGGCGCATCGACTGCGGAGGCAGTGCTGCCGGGCCACGTCGAAAGTATGAGTTCCGGGAGGGTGAAACGCCCGCTTCCGTCCGGCTGCTGCCATAAAAGCTGTTCTCCGCCATATATCTGAACTTCGGGCATTGTGCTGCTGTACAGCCCGTCAAAGCGCTCCAGAAGCTGGGTGGAACGGGTGCCGTCAGGCGTTTCAAAGACGACGGAGATGGCAATCGAATCGGTGAGCTGGCAGGACAGGGTGGTGGCGAATCCGCCGTCCGGAGCAGCTGCGCCCGGCGCGCAAATCGTGGCGCCGGTGCCATTGTCCACGGAGAATTCTATTTTCGTACCTTCCGCATAGGACTTGGGAACCGCATGGACGGAGAATACCACCTGGTTTTCCTTCGCGCTGGAGGCGGTGGGAACCAGCTCCACGCTGTAGTCCGCCGTCAGGCTGTTCTGGGCTTTAAGAATGTCCTCGATCCGGCCGGTAGCGGAGCCCATCTGACTGTTGACGCTGGATTCTACCTGAGCAAGGTCATTTTGCAGGTCGTTATACTGCCGGTCCAGCCCATCCAGGCGGCCGAAGAGACTGACCAGCACCGCGCAAAGGCACAGCGCCCCGGCGGCGATTCCCAGCTGGTTCCAGCGGCGGCGCCGGGGAGAGGGCGGCTTGGGCAGCGCGGCGGTGTACCGCTCCACGATCTGCTCCACCATCTTCAGCTGGGCCTGTGTCAGCTCCTCCGGGGCGGAGGAAGATGCTGTCCCGTCTGTGCCGTCCGCTTCCGGCGTCTCCTCCACCCCCAGCAGCCACCCTACGGATACGCCGAACAGGCGGCTCAGGGCAATGAGCTTGTCGATCTCCGGCACCGCCGCGTCGGATTCCCACTTGTAGATGGACTGGCGGGACACGCCCACCTCCTGGCCCAGGGCCTCCTGGCTGAAAGACAGCTCTTTTCGTTTTAGGGCAATGCGTTGTCCGATGGTCATGGGCAGCCCTCCTTTCCTGGGGAGAGTATAGCGCCTTGCAGGGCAAGGGCGCTACCAACCGCGGGGTGGAATGGTGTCAACCCACGGTTAGCAGCGCCCGGAATGCCTTGGGGCGCAAGGGGTTTCAGACCAGTGCCTTTTCGTAGCAGTTCAGGATCTCGTGGATGTAGCCCTGGAAGAAGAACTCCGTGGCTCCGGCAAAGTGATAGCCCAGGGTGGGGTAGAGGTGATTGGCGGGGACATTGTGCTCCCAGGTGTCCAGCCGGATGACGGTCTTGCCCTGGGCACGGGCGGTTTCCTCGCAGAAGGACACCATCTCCCGTCCCCGGCCCCGTCCGGCCTCATCGGGGTGGATGCACAGGGTGTGGATCACGCCCACCTGCTCCCGCCCGGCGGCGATGGACCAGGGGATGGCGTCGTACTCCGGCAGCTGCTCACCGTTGAGGTTCACCACGCCCCAGAGGCGGCCGTCCTCCTCGCCCACATAGAGGGTGCCCGCCGCCAGAACGGTGCGGGCGGTGTCCAATGTGGGGTAGGCCCCCTTGCGCCAGTTGGTATAGACCACGCCGGTGGCGGCCTCCTGGTCCAAAATGGCGTCGTAGATGGCGCTCACCTGGGCAAGGTCTTGTTCGGTTGCGGGACGAATCATGATGGATGCTCCTTTCTTTTGTAAAAAACGGCACGCCGGGAGGGCGTGCCGTTTTGCATTTTTTTACGGCTGGGACGGAGTCTGGCCGTCATCAGGCTCCTGCGGCTTGGCGGCAGGCTCTTCCTGCTTGCCGGGCTCCTCCGCGGGAGCGGCAGAGCCTTCTGCGGCATCCTCCGGCGTCTGGGGTGCCTCGATCTTCTGGGAGATCATGTGCACCTTCTTGGCGGCGGGCTCGATCACCTCGGGAGAGGAGGGACGGAAGCCCTGCTCCTTTGTATTGGTGGAGGCGTAGGCATCTTCCACGGTGGCGGGGTCCCGGCCCTCGATGATGGCCACCATCTCCGCGCCGGTGATGGTCTCCTTTTCCATGAGGTAGGCCACCACCTTGTCCATGTCCTCCCGGTTTTCCCGGATGACCTCCACGGCGGACTTGTAGCACTTGTCCAGGATCTCCTTGACTGCCTGGTCCATTCGGGCGGCGGTATCCTGAGCGCAGTCCATGCCATAGCCGCCGTCCAGGTACTGGTTGCGGCGGGAGGCCAGGGCCATCATGCCGAACTCCTCGCTCATGCCAAACATGGCCACCATGTTGCGGGCCACGTTGGTGGCGTCCTGGATGTCCTGGGAGGCGCCGTTGGTCATGGTGTTCATGACCACCTCCTCGGCGGCACGGCCGCCCATGGACACGGTGATCTTGGCCATCAGCTCGTCCCGGGTGCGCAGCTCCGTCTTGTCCTCCTCAGGCATGAGCAGGGTGTAGCCCAAAGAGCCCTGGGTATGGGGGACGATGGTGATCTTCTGCACCGGCTCGGCGATGACCAGCTCGAAGGCGGCCAGCAGGTCCTCCTGGGTCACCAGCTTGCGGCCCTTGCGCACGGCTCGGAGGGCCGCCTCATTGACCAGGTTGGCAAGGTCGGCGCCCACGCAGCCGGCGGTGGCTAGGGCAACCTTCTTGAGGTTCACGTCCTCAGCCAGGCGGATGTTGCGGGTGTGCACCTGGAGCGTGGCAAGACGGCCTGCCAGGTTGGGCCGGTCGATGATGATGCGCCGGTCAAAGCGGCCGGGACGCAGCAGCGCCTGGTCCAGCACTTCGGGACGGTTGGTGGCCGCCAGCAGGATGATGCCCTTGGTGGGGTCGAAGCCGTCCATCTCTGCCAGCAGCTGGTTAAGGGTCTGCTCCCGTTCGTCGTTGCCGCCCATACGGTTGTCGCGGGACTTGCCGATGGTGTCGATCTCGTCGATAAACACGATGCAGGGGGCCACCTTGCTGGCCTCCTTGAAGAGGTCACGGACACGGGACGCGCCCACGCCCACGAACATCTCCACAAAGTCGGAGCCGGAGATGGAGAAGAAGGGGACGTTTGCCTCACCGGCCACGGCCTTGGCCAAAAGGGTCTTGCCGGTGCCCGGAGGGCCTACCAGCAGCGCGCCCTTGGGCAGCTTTGCGCCGATCTCCGTGTACTTCTGAGGGTTGTGCAGAAAGTCGATGATCTCGGTGAGGGACTCCTTGGCCTCGTCCTGACCGGCCACGTCCTTGAACGTGACGCCGGTGGACTTTTCCATGTAGACCTTGGCGTTGGCCTTGCCCACGCCGCCAAGACCGCCCATGCCGCCCATGCCGCCCTTTTTGGCCATCCAGCGCATGACCAGGGAGAACATGAGCATCAAGATCACAAAGGGCAGCACCAGCTCAATGAAGGCGCTCACCAGCGGGTTGAGCTGGGCCTGGTAGGGCTTGTTGAACTTGACGCCGTATTCGTTGAGCAGATTGACCACTTCGTCGTTGGACTGGATCTGCACAGTGAAAAAGCTTAGGTTTGTCACCTGCTGCTTTCCTGTGGGGTCAGTATAGGTGTAGCCGTCTTTTGTGCGGGTGTACTGGATGCCCTGGGGGTCCGTGTATACGTAGCCCTCTTGGGGAGTGATGAGCAGGATGTTCTCACTGTTGCTGAACTCCACGTATTCCACGTCGCCGGATTTGACCATGTCCGTGAACTGGCTGTATTCCAGCGTCACGGAGGAGGCCTGGTGTCCGGCGCTGCCCAGGTAGGCGGTGGCGGAATTGATGATGATGGTCAAAAGCAGTGCCCAGCAGACCAGGGATAGGATCCCCCGCCAGTTGCTGCTGTTTTTTCCGCCGTTGTGATTGTTTTCGTTGTCGTTTGGATTCATGTATGGCGAACTCCTTTCAGGGTTGGCAAGGCTCCAAAATTATAACGCAGTATACCACAGAACTTGGAAACTCACAAGGACAAGGGATGGCTTTTTAATGAAGTTTCTGTAAATTAAGCTTTATTGTGCCCGGATTCTATGGTATACTACAACCTGAATGTCGAAAAACTTTTGATTGTGGAGAGCACGTATGGACGAACAGAGAAAAGACAACCTGTCCGCCGAGGCGGACGGCATCATCGAAGGGCGCAACGCCGTCATCGAGGCGCTGCGTGCCGGCAGCGTGATCGACAAGATCTATCTCCAGAAGGGAGAAACGGACAAGACCCTGGGGCATATCGCCTCCAAGGCCCGCGCCGCCGGCGTGGTGGTGGTGGAGGCGGACAAGCGCAAGCTGGACGCCATGAGCCGCACCCATGCCCACCAGGGCGTCATCGCCCTGGCCGCCGTGCGGGAATATGTGAGCGTGGAGAGCATGCTTGCCGCCGCCGCGGAAAAGGGAGAAAATCCCCTGCTGGTGGTGTGCGACGAGATCTCCGACCCCCACAACCTGGGCGCCATCATCCGCACGGCCTGCTGTGCCGGCGCCCACGGCGTCATCATTCCCAAGCGCCGCAGCGCGGGACTTACCGCCGTGGTGGCCAAGACCTCTGCCGGCGCCGTGGCCCACATGCCCGTGGCCCGGGTGCCCAACATCCCAGCACTGCTGAAGGACCTGAAAAAGCAGGGCGTGTGGGTGTTCGGCACGGCTGCCGGCGGCACCACGGGACTCTATGAGGCGGACCTCAAGGGGCCCGCGGCCATCGTCATCGGCAGCGAGGGCGACGGCATGACCCGCCTGGCGGCGGAAAACTGCGACTTTTTGGTGAGCATCCCCATGAGCGGGAAGCTGGACTCGCTGAACGCATCGGCGGCTGCGGCCATCCTGCTTTATGAGGCGGTGCGCCAGCGGCTTGCATAAATCGAGGAATCAACGCATCGAACGCATCTGAAGAGGAAGACCCATGACGCCAAAGGACGAAGAAAAAATCCCATATGATCCGCTGCTGGATGGAACGGACGTGCTCGCCGAAGGGGACTTTTCTCTGGAGGAGATCCTGGCCGAGTACGGCACCAGCCGGGAGCAGAAGATCCTGCGTGACGTGGAGCGCACCATAAGCGCCGAGACGCAGGCGCAGGAGCGGGCGGCCGAGGCCGCGGTACAGGCGCAGACCGCGGAGCCGCCGGAGGAACTGCCGGAGGAGAATGCGGCCCCCGAGACACCGCCGGAGGAGGAAAAGCCCCCGCGCCGGGGACACAAGCGGATCCTGTTCCCCGGTATGCACCGGGAACATGCCCCTCAGCCGCCGCAGGAGGAACCGGAAGAGGCACCGGAGCCGCCGGAGGAGGTCCCTCTGGAGGAGGCGCTGCCCCGTTCGCCCCACCCCATTTCCCTGGAGGAAGTGGTGGGCAGCACCGTGGACGCGGTGATGGAGGAGGAGCGGCGGGAGCCGCTCATCCGGCCCAGACTGGGGCTTTTTTCCCGGCGGAGACTGGAGGAGACGGAGCGGATCCCGCCGCCGCCGGAAGAGCCGCCGGAGCCGGAGGAGCCCCCGGAACCGGAGCTTGCGGAGGTGTCGGAGGCCTGCGGCCGGGCGTGGCGGAGCCACCGCAGCACGGTGCCCGCGGCCTTTGCCATGGCGCTGGTGCCGGTTTTGACTCTGGCGGCGGAGGCCTATGGACTGGTGATCCCCTGGTGGTCCGATGCCATTGCCAACCGGGCGGCGGCTCTGCTGGGCTGCCTGATCCTCTCGGCCCTGCTGTGCCGACAGGTCTTTTCCCGGGCGCTGCACCAGCTGCGCCGGCACCGCTGCACGGCAGAGGTGCTCATTGCCCTTTCCGTGCTGGTATCCGCCGGCGACTGCGTGGCGGCCATACTCTCGCCGGAGCGCACCGCCGTTACCCCCTACGCCGCGGCGGCCTGCACGGCCCTGGCCTTTGCCCAGTGGGGGCTCAGCCGTCTCAGTCAGGCCCGCTATGAGACCATGCGCACGGCGGCCATGGACGATGAGCCGCCCTACCTGGTGACGGAGACCGATCAGGGCGCCTGCAAGCAAAACGGCGCGGTGCGGGGCTTTTACAATACCTTTAAGAGCGACGACATGCCCACCTTGTGGCAGACGGCACTGCTGCCCATCGTGGCGGTGGGGTCACTGGTGTTCGCGGGCCTGAGCTCTCTGGGCCAGGGCCGCGGCGCCGACTTTCTTTTGAACTGGTCGGCCATCCTGGCGGCCGGGGCCACCTTTGCCCTGCCGCTGAGCTGGAGCCTGCCCTTTTCCCGCCTCAGCCGCCACCTGCAAAAGGCAGGCTGCGCCGTGGCGGGCTGGCAGGGCGCGGAGAAGATCAGTGCCCGCCGGGGCCTCATCGTCACGGATGCGGACCTGTTCCCGCCGGGCACCATCCAGCTCAACGGCGTCAAGACCTTCGGCGAGGAGCTGCCCAAGGTGTACGGCTATGCCGCCGCCATGACCCGCTGCGCCGGATGCGGATTGGAGCGCCTTTTTGACGACCTCTGCCGCAGCGAGGGCGGACGGCGCGAGAATGCCTGTGACTTCAGCTTTTACGAGGAGGGCGGCTACTCCGCCACCATCCGGGGAGAGTCCGTACTTCTGGGCTCGGCCTCCTTTATGCGGAAAATGGAGGTGCGGCTGCCGGGCAACATCAATTTGAAAACCGGCGTGTTCCTGGCGGTGGACCGGCAGCTGGCGGCGGTGTTCGCCGTCAAGTACAATGCCTCGGAGAATGTGGACTTCGCCCTGCGGATGATCCGCCGCAGCCGTATGATGCCCATTCTGGCCTCCAGGGATCCCAATATCACGCCGGGACTGCTGCACCGCAAGTTCTACAAAAAAGTGAAGGTGGAGTACCCGGATCTGAGCACGCGGGTGGCCCTCAGCGAGGCGGAGCTGGACCGGGGCGCGCCCCGGGCGCTGCTGCTGCGGGAGGGGCTGCTGCCCTACGCCGA
>CABQCB010000066.1 GCA_902462475.1 uncultured Oscillibacter sp.
GCGCCTGCGATGAGGCCGATGATGAGCAGCTCGCCGCCTGGGGCGGCAGCCGCCCCGCATGGGCAGAGCCGCCCCGACGGTTACTTCTGCGCCTCCTGACGCTGCAGCGCCGCCTCCACAAACCCGTGGAACAAAGGATGTGCGTGGTCGGGACGGCTCTTGAACTCCGGGTGGAACTGGGCGCCCACGAACCAGGGATGGTCCGGCAGCTCCACGATCTCCACCAGCCGCTCATCCGGAGACAGGCCCGCCAGCACCAGGCCAGCCTGCTCCATCTGGGTACGGTAGTCGTTGTTGAACTCAAAGCGGTGACGGTGGCGCTCGGAGATCTCCGCCGCGCCGTACAGGCTGCGGCTGCGGCTGCCCTCCTTCAGCACGCAGGGATACTTGCCAAGGCGCATGGTGCCGCCCTTTTCCGTCACGTTCACCTGGTCGGGCATGAGGGCGATGACCGGGTGGGACGTGGTCTCGGAGAACTCGGCGGAGTCCGCATCCTTCCAGCCCAGCACGTCCCGGGCAAATTCCACCACCGCCATCTGCATACCCAGGCAGATGCCAAGATAGGGAACGCCGTGCTCCCGGGCATACCGGCAGGCCAGGATCATGCCCTCCACGCCCCGGTCACCGAAACCGCCGGGGACCAGCACGCCGGACACGTCTCCCAGCACCGTCTCCACGTTCTCCTCTGTCAGCGTCTCGGAGTCCACCCAGCGGATGTCCACCACCGCGTCATTGGCGGTGCCCGCGTGGTGCAGCGACTCCACCACGGACAAATACGCGTCGTGGAGCTGGGTGTACTTGCCCACCAGGGCGATGGTCACCTGCCGGCTGGCGCTCTTTTCCCGCTTGACCATGGCGCTCCACTCCCGCAGGTCCGGCTGGTGGGTGATGAGCCCCAGCTTGCGGCACACCACCTCGTCCAATCCTTCCTTGGCCAGCAGCAGCGGCACCTCATAGAGGGTCTGGGCCGTGGCGTTCTGGATGACGCACTCCGGCTCCACATTGCAAAAGAGGGCGATCTTGCGGCGGATGTCCTCCGTCAGCGGCGCATCGCACCGGCACACCAGCACGTCCGGCTGGATGCCCAGGGACAAAAGCTCCTTCACCGAGTGCTGGGTGGGCTTGCTCTTGAGCTCCCCGGAGCCGGGGATCTCCACCACCAGCGGCACATGGATAAAGGCCACGTCCCCGTGGGGCCGCTCCGCCGCCACCTGGCGGATGGCCTCCAGGAAGGGCTGGGACTCGATGTCGCCCACGGTGCCGCCGATCTCGCAGATGACCACGTCCACGTCCTCCCCGGCCATGGCGTAGATGCGCTCTTTGATCTCATTGGTGATGTGGGGGATGATCTGCACCGTGGCGCCCAGATAGTCGCCCCGCCGCTCCCGGTTCAAAACCGACCAGTAGATCTTGCCGGAGGACACGGAGCTGTTGCCGGTCAGGTCCTCGTCCACGAACCGCTCGTAGTGCCCCAGATCCAGGTCCGTCTCCGCGCCGTCGTCGGTGACGAACACCTCGCCGTGCTGATAGGGGCTCATGGTGCCCGGGTCCACGTTGATATAGGGGTCCAGCTTCTGGTTTCGCACCCGCACGCCCCGCTGCTTCAAAAGCCTTCCCAGCGACGCCGCGCAGATCCCCTTTCCCAGGCCGGACACCACGCCGCCCGTGACAAACACATACTTCGTTGCCATATACATCCCTGCCTTTCTGCCTTATCCTGCCCCTCCCGGGGAAATTGTACGCTCCGCGCAGACAAAAACGACCGCTTTTTCCAAAATAAAAAGCACCGCCGGATCCGTTTGCGGCTGAAAGTCCCTTCTGTAATCCGGACTCTCAGCTGCGATCCGCGGTGTCGCCTCCGTGTTCGATTTTCGCCGTGCGGCCTACGCCGCAAACCGCTGCCAAAGCGCTTCCAAAATACCTTCCAAGGATAGCACTGTGCTGTGCAAAAGTCAACGACGCGGTTTTGAACAGTTCGTGCATGAACAGTATTTGTTTTTGGCAAAAATGACGGTTGACTTTACCCCTTTAAAGCTGTATGTTGTAAAAGTAACGGGAGAGGTGATTTGGAAGCACCTCTCTCCCTCCGCCGGTGCGGAGGCGCGCCCGGGGCAGCGCTCCGGTGCCGACGATCCAATGAAAAGGAGAGCTCTGCCATGAAGAAGAAATTGCTTGCTTTGACTCTGGCCGGCGTGATGGCGCTGAGCCTGGCTGCCTGCGGCAGCACCGAGGAGACCCAGGATCCCGCCGCCTCCGGCGACGGCACCTATACCATCGGCATCTGCCAGCTGGTGCAGCACGACGCGCTGGATGCCGCCACCCAGGGCTTTATCGACGCGGTGAAGGAGGGCCTTGGTGAAGAAAACGTCACCATTCTGGAGCAGAACGCCTCCAACGATCCCGCCGCCTGCTCGTCCATCTGCGGCCAGTTCGTCACCGAGGGCGTGGACCTGATCCTGGCCAACGCCACCCCGGCCCTGCAGGCCGCCGTGGCCGCCACCGGCTCCATCCCCATTCTGGGCACCTCCGTCACCGAGTACGGCGTGGCCCTGGACATCGATAACTTCAGCGGCACCGTGGGCGGCAACGTCTCCGGCACCTCCGACCTGGCGCCTCTGGACCAGCAGGCCGCCATGGTAAAGGAGCTGTTCCCCAACGCCAAGACCGTGGGATTGGTGTACTGCTCCGGCGAGCCCAACAGCCAGTACCAGGTGGACACCGTCAAGGGCTATCTGGAGGATCTGGACTACACCTGTGAGCTGTATAGCTTCGTGGACTCCAACGACGTCACCTCCGTGGTCAAGACCGCCTGCGACAACAGCGACGTTTTGTACATCCCCACCGACAACACCGCCGCCTCCAACGCCGAGGCCATCAACAACGTGGCCCAGCCCGCCGGCGTGCCCATCGTGGCCGGCGAGGAGGGCATCTGCGCCGGCTGCGGCGTGGCGACGCTGTCCATCAGCTACTATGACCTGGGCGTGGCCACCGGCAACATGGCCGTGCGCATCCTCAAGGACGGGGAGGACATCTCCACCATGGCCATCGAGTACGCGCCCCAGTTCACCAAGAAGTACAACGTGGATCTGGCGGACGCCCTGGGCGTGGCCATCCCCGAGGACTACGTGGCCATCGGCTGATCGGACGCAAACTGAACCCATCCGCGGGAGAGGGCTTCCCCCTCCCGCGGATTTGTGCAAGCCGTAGAACGGCAAATTTCCAAGGGAACAACGGAGGAGAAAACCATGCTTGATTTTGCAAAGCTGCTGGGCAGTCTGCCGGGCGGCGTGGCCCAGGGACTGATCTGGGGCATCATGGCCATCGGCGTATACCTCACCTACAAGATCCTGGACATTGCCGACCTGACCGTGGACGGCACCATGTCCACCGGCGGTGCCGTGTGCGTCATGATGATCCTGGGCGGGCACAGCATGCCCGTGGCCCTGGCCGCCGCGTTTCTGGCCGGTATGGCCGCCGGATTCATCACCGGCTTTCTGCACACGGTCATGGGCATCCAGGCCCTGCTGGCCGGCATTCTGACCCAGCTGTCCCTGTACACCATCAACCTCAAGATCATGGGCTGGGGCACCGGTGCCGGCAAGGCCAACCAAGCCATCAGCGTGGACAAGTACGACCTGGTGGTCTCCTCCCGCTACCTCTTCGACGGCAGCTATCCCTGGTACAAGAGCCCCATTTTGTGGGGCGCCGTGTTCTGTCTGGTCATCATCCTGGCGCTGTACTGGTTCTTCGGCACGGAGCTGGGCTGCTCCATCCGCGCCACCGGCGCCAACCCCAACATGAGCCGGGCCCAGGGCATCAACGTGGACTTCAACAAGGTGCTGGGCCTCATGCTCTCCAACGGCCTGGTGGCGCTGTCCTCCGCTTTGCTTGCCCAGTATCAGGGCTTCATCGACATCAACTCCGGCCGGGGCGCCATCGTCATCGGCCTGGCCGCCGTCATCATCGGCGAGGTGCTCTTCTCCAAGATCTTCCGCAACTTCGGACTGAAGCTGGCGGCGGTGGTCCTGGGCGCCATCATCTACTATCTGGTCATGCAGGTGGTGCTGTGGCTGCGGGTGGACTCCGACATGCTCAAGCTCCTCACGGCCGTGATCGTGGCCATCTTCCTGGCCGTGCCCTATCTCAAGGGCAAGCACAGCCGCCCCAAGCTGACGGTTGCCACCAAGGGAGGTGCAGACCATGCTTGAACTGAAAAACGTGTGGAAAGTGTTCAATGCGGGCACCGTCAACGAAAAGCAGGCATTGCGGGGCGTGGATCTGACCCTCAATGACGGGGACTTCGTCACCGTCATCGGCGGCAACGGCGCGGGAAAATCCACCATGCTCAACGCCGTGGCCGGTACCTACGGCGTGGACGCCGGCTCCATCATCATCGACGGCACCGACGTGACCCGCCTGCCCGAGTACAAGCGGGCTTCCTTCATCGGCCGGGTGTTCCAGGACCCCATGCTGGGCACCGCACCCACCATGCAGATCGAGGAGAACATGGCTCTGGCTGCCCGCCGGGGCCAGCGCCGGGGCCTGGGCTGGGGCATCACCCGGGCAGAGCGGGCGGAGTACCGCCGGCTTTTGGAGCGGCTGGACCTGGGCCTGGAGAATCGCCTGACCAGCAAGGTGGGGCTTCTCTCCGGCGGCCAGCGCCAGGCGCTGACGCTGCTGATGGCCTCCATGAAAAAGCCCAAGCTGCTGCTTCTGGATGAGCACACCGCCGCCCTGGACCCCAAGACCGCTGCCAAGGTGCTCTCCCTTTCCGACCAGATCGTGGCGGAAAACCATCTGACCACCATGATGGTCACCCACAACATGCGTGACGCCATTGCCCACGGCAACCGGCTCATCATGATGTATGACGGCCGCATCGTCATCGACGTGGCCGGTGAGGAGAAGAAAAAGCTCACCGTGCCCGACCTGCTGGCCTTGTTCAGCAAGGTCAGCGGCAGCGACGAGGCCGACGACAAGCTGCTTTTGTCTTAACCCCCTCCGCCCTTCCCGCTTCCGGCGGGAGGGGCTTCCTTTTTCGCCCTTCCGGAAGGCTACGAAAAATTTTTGCGGATTGGTGGTTGACAATCGTCCGCCCAGTGCGTATAATGTGAATAATTTCAAATCAAAACCTGTGAGCAAGAGGAGTAACCGGTTTCGGTCACCTTTCAGAGAGCCGCGGATGGTGGGATCGCGGCAGAGGACGTTCCGGCGAATGGACTTGTGAGGGCAGAGCGAACGGCCACGCGCCCAGTAGCCTCTGACGGGGCCCGCACCCGTTACCAGGGCGGCACGGATCATTGTCCGTGAAACGAGCGGGCGCAGTTTGCGTCAACTTGGGTGGTACCGCAGGATCAGAAGTCTTGTCCCAAATCTGGGACGGGGCTTTTTTTGTTTGCCCGGAAAGGAGCGTTTCTCATGAAAGAAAATACCCGGCGATGGCGCCTTGGAGCTTTGGTTTTTTCCCGCTGAACCCACATTTTGATGAATTAAAGGAGAATTGACTATGAAAAAGTTCCGTATGATCGCCGCCGCTCTGGCCCTCGTCCTGGCTCTGCCCCTGACCGCCTGCGGCCAGAAGGAATCGGAAAGCACCGTTTACTCCATCGGCATCAGCCAGTACGGCGAGCATGCCTCTTTGGACAACTGCCGCATCGGCTTCCTCCAGGGTCTGGAGGAGGCAGGCCTGGTAGAGGGCACCGACTTCACCGTGGATTACCAGAACGCCGGCTTTGATGACACTGTCGCCCGCCAGATCGGCGACTCCTTCTCCGCCGCCGACGTGGACCTGATGGTGGCCATCGCCACGCCTGCCGCCGTGGCCTGCTACGCCGCCGCGGAGAACAAGGACATTCCCGTGATCTTCACCGCCATCAACGACCCCGTCCAGGCGGGACTGGACTCCGGCAACGTCACCGGAACCTCCGACGCCCTGCCGGTGGAGGCGCAGCTCCAGCTGATCCGTCAGCTGCAGCCCGAGGCCAAGACCATCGGCATCCTCTACACCACCAGCGAGCCCAACTCCGTTTCCACCATCGCCGAATACCAGGAAAAGGCCCCGGATTACGGCTTCACCATCGACGCCGTGGGCGTCACCTCCCAGGCCGAGGTCACTCAGGCGGCGGACACTCTCCTCTCCCACGGCGTGGACGCCATGTCCAACCTGACGGACAACAACGTGGTGGGCGTGCTGCCCGCCATTCTGGAAAAGGCCAATGAGGCAGGCGTGCCCATCTACGGCTCCGAGGTGGAGCAGGTGAAGCTGGGATGCGTTGCCTCCGCCGGTATCGACTATGTCCAGCTGGGCAAGCAGACCGGTCTCATGGCCGCCAAGGTCCTGCGTGGCGAGGCCACCTGCGCCGACCTCCCCTATGAGACCATCTCCGAATACAGCATCTATATCAACTCTCCCGCGCTGGACGCCATGGGCATCTCCGTTCCCGAAGAGATCGCCGAAATCGCCGTGGAAAGCTCCGCGCAGTAAACCATCAGGAGGAATTACTTATGAAACTCATCACCTATCGCTTCCGGGACGCCGAGCACGTAGGCGCCCTGACCGGAGACGGCGCCCATGTGGCGCCGCTCCCCTTTGCGGATATGAATGCCCTTATCGGCTCGGCCTCCCTGGCCCAGCTGCAATCCCTGGCCGCTCAGGCGCAGGAGGCCGGTGCCGTGATCCCCACGGACCAGGTCACGCTCCTGGCTCCCATCCCCCGCCCCCGGCAGGACATTTTGTGCCTGGGCATGAACTATAAGGCCCACGAGGCGGAGGCCGCCCGCTACGACGCGGACGCCTTCACCAAGGAAAAGCCCGTAGCCGTGTACTTTTCCAAGCGGGTCAGTGAGGCAGTAGCCCCCGGCGGCATCATCCCCCGCCATGCGGGTCTGGTGGAAAAGCTGGACTATGAGGTGGAGCTGGCAGTGATCCTGGGCAGGGATGCCCGGGACGTGCCCGCGGAAAAGGCCGCCGACTACATCTTCGGCTACACCATCGTCAACGACGTCTCCGCCCGGGACCTGCAGACCGGCCACAAGCAGTGGTACTTCGGCAAGAGCCTGGACGGCTTCACCCCCATGGGCCCCTGCATCGTCACCGCCGACGAGATCGCCTTCCCCCCGGCACTGGACATCTCCTCCACTGTCAACGGCGAAGTGCGCCAGCATTCCAACACATCCCTGTTTTTGACCGATATCCCCGCCCTTCTTTCTGAGCTCTCCGCCGGCATGACGCTGCTGCAGGGCACCATCATCGCCACCGGCACCCCTGCCGGCGTGGGCATGGGCTTCGATCCCCCCCGGTTCCTGGAGACGGGCGACACCGTCTCGTGCACCATCGAGGGCATCGGCACGCTGACCAATACCGTCCGCTGAGCGGACAAAGGAGGCCTTTTCTATGGCAGATCTGCTCATCAGCACCCTGACTCAGGGCCTGATCTACGCGCTGATCTCCTTTGGCGTATACATTACCTATTCCATATTGGACTTTCCAGACCTGGGGGTAGACGGCACGTTTCCCCTGGGCGCCGCCGTCACCGCCGTGCTGCTGACCCGGGGCGTCAATCCCCTGGCCACCCTGGCAGCGGCCATGGCTGCCGGGGCCCTGGCAGGTCTCTTTACCGGCGTGGTCCACGTGTGCCTGAAGGTGCGCAACCTGCTGGCGGGCATCATCACCATGACGGCCCTCTTTTCCATCAATCTGCAGATCGCCGGGTCCAACCTGACGGTGGACCGCAGCGTGGAGACCATCTTCACCGCCTCCTGGGCAGAGTCAGCTCTGGGCGGTCTGAACCTGATGGAGCGCAAGCTGGTGATCTCCCTGGTGCTGGTGATCGTGGTAAAGCTGGCGCTGGACCTGTACTTCAAAACCAAGTCCGGCCTGCTGCTGCGGGCGGTGGGCGACAACGCGGACCTTGTGACCACCCTGGGCAAGGACCGGGGTGCGGTGAAGATCTTCGGCCTCATGATCTCCAATATGCTGGTGGCTCTGGCGGGCAGCGTGGTATGCCATGAGCAGCGCAGCTTCTCCGCCACCATGGGCACCGGCCAGCTGGTCTACGGTCTGGCCGCCGTCATCATCGGCGTGTCCATCATGAACTTCTACGCCGCCGGTCCCGGCCGCCTCCTGCGGGGCAAGCC